>NZ_LBJZ01000146.1:0-26816 GCF_028128935.1 Bradyrhizobium sp. CCBAU 11361 | reverse complement strand
TGGGTCAAACTCGGAAGTCGGCGGGTCCAGGTAGATGGTTTGCTCTGCCACTGTGAGCGGACATCAGCGGACCCGCTGTTCAGGTCCGCGAAGGGCCAACACCGGAAATGTTGAGGATGCTCGAAGCAAACTTTGCAGGTCTTTAGGAGCCGGCGGCGGGTCATTACGCCGGTCGGGGCCGGGGACCGCGAAGCTGCTCCGCCACTGAAACTCGGGCGGAGCCGCTTCGAACGCGAACGATGGTTAGCGGGACTTGCCTCCCGTGGTTGACCCCGTGGTTTGGTCGGTTTCCGGCCGGCCCGGAGGATGGGCAGAAGCGCCCGATTTGTCTTGATTGCCCACGTATCCGGACTCCCCTGAATTGCGGGTCTTGATTCCTTTGTCTGCTTCGCGCTGCATCTGCTCGCCGGCCTGCCCGTCCGCCTTAAGTCCCTTGTCCGAATCCTGGTGCATCTGTTCGCTGGTTTGCGGGCTAGGTGCGGCCTGCTGCGGTCCGGGCTGTTGTTGCGCGGTTGCGGAAAACGCGATTCCGCTTCCGGCAACAACAATGATTGCGAAAATCTGGGTTCGCATAGGTTTCTCCCTCAAGAGGGTTGCTGCCTTGATGCGGTAACGCGCCTACTTCCGGACGTTTCCTGGCCGTGGCCTTTTTCTATGAGGCCTCGCGTACGGATACGGAAAAGTAACTTACGCACCCCGGACACCTGCTCATCGCGCGCGAAACCTCTTTGCAATGGCACGTTAAGTGCACCGTCACCGCAATCACGGGCGCTTAGCCGGCAGGTCGGCTTTACCCCCAACTCCAGACAAACCGCTGCATCGGACCAACTGACGCGATGGGCCATGTTCGGAAGTCGCGGTGCGCCCCCATCATCTCCACATCCGCGATCGGTATAAACCTGCTACTTCCTCAGGAACCCTTTGCCGTCAGAAGTGTTAGGCCAAGCTATACAATCTCAAATTGCTAAAAGTTGTTCGCGACGCAAAGCGCAACTGGAGCAACTCTTAAGTGAAAGGTCGGCGCGGCAAGGTATTCCAACCATTGCGCCTTGCGTCTGCCCCCGACAGACAGGTGGGAGGCATAACATGCACCCTTTCTTGCAAAGGCTGCGCTGGCGATTGCGGGGCTGATCGTCGGGCTTGAGACCGTCAATGCGGGGCAGCTGGACATGCCGATGGAACCGCGGTTGGCAACCCCGCGTCACGTGCGGTTTGAGACGCCGACGCTGCCGCCGATGGGCTACACGATGTTTTGCCTGCGCTATGCCGACGAATGTCGCGCACGGCCGATGTTTCGCGGAGGTCTGGTTCGCCTGACGGGGGAACGCTGGGCAATTCTCAAGCAGATCAATCAGACCGTCAACCGCAGCATTATTCCGGACGAGGCGGAACTGAGCTTGGGCGTCGAAGCCTGGCTGATCAATCCGGATCGTGGCGATTGCAATGATTACGCAGTGACCAAGCGCCACGAACTGCTCGATCGAGGCTGGCCCTCAGCCGCGCTTCTGCTGAGCGAGGTCGTGACGGGTGGGGGAAAGCATCACCTCATTCTCGTCGTGCGTACCCGAAGCGTCGACCTTGTTCTCGACAATCTGACGCCGGTGATTAAGCCGTGGGCGCATGTGCCCTATCGCTGGGTTCGAATTCAGATGCCGAACCAGCTTCGGCTGTGGACCACGATTGACCGTGGTGGGGAGTGAGTATCCGGACCGAGGCTTTACCGCAGGCAACTCTTGCTCTGCGCCTCTTCTTGGCAATTGCGGGCCTCAATTTGTCTTCCCGAGAGTCCGCCTTACTCCCTGTCGCCGCGTCGATACCATCCGTCTGGGGCCGTGAGACGGGGCACATGAGCGCGGCTCAGCCCCCTCAGACGAGTGAGCTGAACCGGGGCTGAAGGCTTCCCGGGCCTTTCTTCATTGCGCAGGGTTTCCCTCTTCAGGAGCGCGCCGATCCCTGATCACATTCGATATTTCCCTTCTTCGCCGTACCGCTGCCGCGAAAGCCAGGATTTGCAGGCACTTTCAGTCTTTTTGCAAAGGTCGCGGGCTGCTTACCAAGGCAATGTCCCTGCACAATTCCCTGTTATCAGGGAACTGACATCAAGTGCGGCTTTCGTGAGCTTGGCGTCTGGTCGAAACCATCAGGCGCGCCATTCCTCTGCAATCGAGCCATGGCGCGGCTATGCCAGCCGACCGGTTTCGACGGCGAGTTCAGCGACAAGCCGGGCCTGATGCATATCGCAGCCGGCGCGGAGGAGCGCTTGTCCTTCCGGATCGAGGTCGCATCGTCCTGAGATCGGTGGCCTTCACACCTCGATCCGCGTGAGATCCTCGCCGAGCACGACGGGACCCGAATAGTCCTGCCGGACATCCGCGAGCAGCGCGTTCAGCATGGAATCGTCGGTGCGCGGCCGGTGATGGGTCAGCGCGAGCTTCTTCACGCCGGCCTTGGCCGCGACCTTGCCGACCGTGTCGCCGCAGGCGATCGTGAATGTCGCAAGCCGGCGGAGGTGCTCGTTGTTGATCTCCGGCGTCGCGAAAAAGCAGCACTGCACCAACAGGTCGGCTCCCTCCGCCAGTCGCTCCAGACCGGGGCAGGGGACCGTGTCGCCGGAAATCGCAATGACCTTGCCCTCCGCCTCGAAGCGGTAGCCGAGACACATCCAGCGCGCGAGGAAGGCCGGCGGCATGTCAAGGCCATCGCCATGCGAGACGAGCTCGGCGCTGATCTTCCAGCGCCCGGTGTCGAGAACGGGACCCGGCACGATGTCCGTTGCGACGACCGGTTTCCAGCCGCCGAAGGTCGGCTCGCCCCGGTCACGCCAGGTGATGTCCTTGTCGTAGACCTGTGTGACCAGCGTGTTGACCAGCCGTTCGGTGTCCGGCGGCCCATAGATGCGCAGCTCGTCCCTGCGCCCGTGCATCCATGAATTCAGCATCACATCGTGGAGGTCGCCGATGTGGTCGAAGTGGTGATGGGTGAGAAAGACCGTGTTGATGGCGCCGAGCGGCACGCCGGCCTTGCTGAGCTGCACCATGACGCCGCGGCCTGCGTCGAACAGGATGTTCTCTTCGCCGAGCCTGATCAGCGTCGTCGTCGCCATGCGGCGCGGGTCCGGGCGCGGGCCGCCGGTGCCGAGCAGTATGACTTCCATGGCGCACTCCAGCCAGATCCTTGAGGACTTACAGTAGGTTTGAAGTCCGCGGCGGGGCAAGCCGTATCGGGTTCCGATGCGCGATCGGCGGTCCTGGGCCGGCTCCCGGCGCTCGCGCGAACCATGCCTGCGTGATGATGCGCGGGATGAGAATTGTGGGCCAATTCATACTTAATGCGTCGAGACTGTGACCAATATTGTTCAGGCAGCACAACACGCCTAGTATTCCAGCAGGCAATTCGGGGGCTCGAACCAGTTGTGAATGTACGTTCACATGACAGCGCATTGCGCAACGACTTGAATTTTCAGGCAGGGCCGCAGGCACACAGGATATCCACCATCGTGGCTGATTCCGCACGTCAGGAAGCGCGTCCCGCGGGCCGCGAGCGGCTGATCGTCGTCGAAGACGATCCGGTGACGCGGACCATGCTGGTCGGCTACTTCAGCGACAACAATTTCGACGTGGTCGGCGCCGGCTCCTGCGCGGAGTGCCGCCAGGCGCTGCGCGGGCGCGCCGACCTCGTCTTCCTCGACGTGCAGTTGCCCGACGGGGACGGCTTCGAGCTCGCCAAGGAAATCCAGGCGACCAGCAACGCGGGCATCATCTTCGTGACCCGCCGCGACACCGACGTCGATC
The DNA here is from genome assembly GCF_028128935.1 of Bradyrhizobium sp. CCBAU 11361. Lineage (NCBI taxonomy): Bacteria > Pseudomonadati > Pseudomonadota > Alphaproteobacteria > Hyphomicrobiales > Nitrobacteraceae > Bradyrhizobium > Bradyrhizobium sp. CCBAU 11361. The sequence continues at coordinate 23,025 of NZ_LBJZ01000146.1, read as the reverse complement.
GCATCCTCGGCCTCGAGATCGCCGGCGACCACTACGTCACCAAGCCGATCAATCTGCGCGACCTGCTCGCGCGCGCCCGCAGCGTGCTGCGCCGGCGCTCCATCGACCGCAAGGCGGCGCGCAACCACAATTCGATCGCCTTCGGCGACTGGATCATCGACCTGACGCGGCGCGAGCTGCTCGGCAGCGACGGCAAGCCGGTGTCGCTGACGCGCGCCGAGTTCGACCTGCTGGCGGCGCTCGTCGGCGCCGACGGCAGGCCGCTCAGCCGCGACTATCTGATCGAGGTCGTCAGCAACCGCCAGGCCGAGGTCGACATCCGCACGGTCGATGCGCTGGTGGCACGGCTGCGCCGCAAGCTCGTCGGCAGCGGCACGCCCGTGATCGCGACCGTCACCGGCGTCGGCTACAAGCTCGCGCTCAGCGAACGGCTCTAGCCTCCTCCGTCGAATGTTCTGATCGCCCTCGCGCCTATCGCGCGCGGGCGCTCTGGTCTGTTATCGTCCCTCGCGCAGCTCCGGCGAGCCGGTCATCGACCGCGTAGAGCGTGCAGGTGGGCGACCATTTCATGCAAGCCGCGAGCGAATCGCGCTGGGCGTCGTCGGCGCTCGCGCGCCCCCAACGCCAGCCGTAACCGCCCTTGGGCGACACCGCAAAAGCCTTGTGCGGCACGGTGCTGGCGAGATAGCGCGCGAACTCGGCGCGCGCGGCCTCGTTGAGCTGGCTCGGCGGCGGCAGCGGATCGGGCGGGCTCAGGACGTCGTGGCCGAGCCCGCGCTCGCGCAGGAAGGCGTCCACATACGGCGTCCATTGCGGACGGCCGACCACGGAATAGAGATAATGGCCATCGTCGCCGTAAGGCGCCGCCGCGACGAATTTCACGTTGCCGCCATTGCCGCGAAACCCGTCATAGAGCCGGCGGGCGAGATCGGGCCCGAAGAACAGATCGTTGGTCGCGTAAACCCACAGCATCGGCACGCGGGACGTCTTGCCGAAGGTGGCGAAGGCCTGCACCAGCCCACCCTCGTTGCAGACGTCGTCGTCGTCGCGCGAGCCGCGGCCGCCGGCAAAGCTAATCGCGGCGACGAGACCGGGCGGTGCCTGCGCCGTCAGCGCGACCGTGGCGAGCCCGCCGGCGGAATGGCCGGCCGCGATCATGCCCGATGTCGTGACGTCGGTCCTGCGCCCCATCGCATCGATCGCCGCGCGCAGGTCCGCGACCGCAACCGCCGCCGCCGGCATGTACGCGGCATTGGCGCAGGCGCCGACGCTGTCGACGCGTCCGCCCGGCGAGGTGCCGTAGCCGCGCCGCATCACGATCAGCGCGGCAAAGCCGCGCCGGGCATATTCCAGCGCGATGCCGTAATATTTGTGCGCGGACATGGTGGCGCGGTCGTCGAAACTGCGCGGCGAGCCGTGGCTGAGCAGCGCGAGCGGATAGCGCTTCGTCCCCGCCGGGCGCACCAGGAACGCCTCCAGCCCCTGCGGCCCGGCCTCCGCCATCGGGATCCGCAGATCCTCGGTGTAGAACTCGGCGGCGCGCGTCGGTGCGCCGGCCACAACGAGGCTGGCGATCAGCAGGAGCAGTATTCGCGGGAGGATCATGGGACGATTCGAAAGACGGCGATGGTCTGGAGCATAGCATGATCCCGTAGCCCGGATGAGCGAAGCGACATCCGGGACAGGCGGTCCTGCATATCGCTTCGCTCATGCGGGCTACAGCATGGTCATTCCGGGTTGGCACCCAAGGAACGCCTTCCCCCTCGCGCGTGTTGTGCCCTTGGCGGGCGCCCGGCCGATGCTATGGTATCCCGCAATCTCTGTGACGACTGGACGAGGATATTTCAGTGGCTGATGTTCATCCCGCGGCGGGCAAGCAGGTCTCGCCGGACGCGCTCACCAACATTCCGCGGCTGGTGACGGCCTATTTCGCCAATAAGCCCGACGTGGCTGATTCCGCGCAGCGGGTGGCGTTCGGCACCTCCGGTCATCGCGGCACCTCGTTCAAGACCACCTTCAACGAGGGCCATATCCTCGCGACCACGCAGGCAATTTGTGACTACAGAAAGGAAAAGGGGCTGACCGGCCCGCTCTTCATCGGCATCGACACCCACGCGCTGGCCGAACCTGCTCTCGTCAGCGCCATCGAGGTGTTTGCAGCGAACGGCGTCGACGTCATGATCGACAAGGACGGCGGCTACACGCCGACGCCCGTGATCTCGCACGCGATCCTCACCTACAACAAGGGCCGCACGTCGGGTCTCGCCGACGGCGTCGTCGTCACGCCCTCGCACAATCCGCCGGAAGACGGCGGCTACAAATACAATCCGCCGCATGGCGGCCCGGCCGACACCGATGCGACCTCCGTCGTCGAGAAGCGTGCCAACGCCTATCTCGCCGACGGGCTCAAGGGCGTCGCGCGCATGGACTATGCCAAGGCGCGCAAGGCTGCGAACGTGCATGCTTACGACTTCATCACGCCCTACGTCGCCGATCTCGGCAACGTCGTCGATCTCGATCTCGTCAAATCCGCCGGCATCAATATCGGCATCGACCCGCTCGGCGGCGCCGCCGTGCATTACTGGCATCCGATCATCGAGCGCTACGGCCTGAAGGCCACGGTGGTGAACGAGGCGATCGATCCGACCTTCCGCTTCATGAGCGTCGACTGGGACGGCAAGATCCGCATGGACTGCTCCTCGCCTTACGCGATGGCGAGCCTGATCGCGATGCGCGACCGCTTCGACGTTGCCTTCGCCAACGACACCGATGCCGACCGCCACGGCATCGTGACGCGCACCGGCGGCCTGATGAATCCGAACCATTATCTCGCGACCGCGATCTCGTATCTGTTCGCGCACCGCCCGAACTGGAGCAAGGATGCCGCGATCGGCAAGACCGTGGTGTCGAGCTCGATCATCGACCGCGTCGCCAAGAAGCTCGGTCGCAAGCTGGTCGAGACGCCGGTCGGCTTCAAATGGTTCGTCGACGGCCTCCTCACGGGCGGCTTCGGCTTCGGCGGCGAGGAGAGTGCAGGGGCCTCGTTCCTGCGCCGCGACGGCACGGTGTGGACCACCGACAAGGACGGCATCATCCTCGGCCTGCTCGCCGCGGAGATCATGGCGAAGACCGGCCGCGATCCCAACCAGCTCTTTGGCGACCTCACCGCCGAGTTCGGCATGCCCCATTACGCGCGCATCGACGTCGCGGCGACCACACCGCAGAAGAACATTTTGAAGTCCGTCACGCCCGAGCAACTCGGCCTGAAGGATCTCGCCGGCGATCCCGTTCGCGCCGCGCTCAGCAAGGCGCCCGGCAACGGCCAGCCGTTCGGCGGCATCAAGGTCGAGACCGATTTCGGCTGGTTCGCGGCGAGGCCGTCGGGGACGGAGGACGTCTACAAGATCTACGCGGAAAGTTTCCGCAGCACCGAGCACCTGAAGCGGATTCAGGAAGAAGCCCAGGCCGGGCTGGCGAAGGTGTTCGGCGCGTAACTGCCGACGCAGCCGCCTTCTTACCCTCCCCTTCCAGGCCCCCTCCAGCGGAGGGTGTTCCGTATCGCGCGCTGTCATCACCCGCGAAAGCGGGTGATCCAGTACGCCGCGGCGGAAGTTGTGTGAACATACTGGATTCCCCGCCTCCGCGGGGAATGACGGCATGGTCAAATCTGTATACATAGTTCTGGCCATAGGTATTAAATTACGCCAATTTCGGCCTTGAATGGCGCTTTCTCCCTTGGTACTGTATACATAACGTATCCATAAGCCGTGGGAGTGAGACCGATGACAAAACCCTTCCCGATGAACGCCTGGTACGCCGCCGCCTGGGACGCCGACGTGAAGCCGGCGCTGCTGCCGCGGACGATCTGCGGCAAGCACGTTGTGATGTACCGCAAGGCCGACGGCTCGGTGGCTGCGCTGGAGGATGCCTGCTGGCATCGCCTGGTGCCGCTGTCGAAGGGACGGCTCGAAGGCGACACCGTCGTCTGCGGCTATCACGGCCTGAAGTACAACGCGCAGGGGCGCTGCACCTTCATGCCCTCGCAGGAGACCATCAACCCGTCGGCTTGCGTGCGCGCCTATCCCGTGGTCGAGCGCCACCGCTACATCTGGCTCTGGATGGGCGATCCCGCGCTGGCCGATCCCGCGCTCGTACCCGATATGCACTGGAATCACGATCCGGCCTGGGCCGGCGACGGCAAGACCATCCGCGTCAATTGCGACTACCGTCTTGTGCTCGACAACCTCATGGACCTCACGCACGAGACCTTCGTGCACGGCTCCTCGATCGGCAACGACGCGGTCGCCGAAGCGCCGTTCGACGTCACCCATGGCGAGAAGACTGTCACCGTGACGCGCTGGATGCGCGGCATCGAGGCGCCGCCGTTCTGGGCCAAGCAGCTCGGCAAGCCCGGCCTCGTCGATCGCTGGCAGATCATCCGCTTCGAGGCGCCATGCACCATCGCCATCGACGTCGGCGTGGCGCCGACAGGCACCGGCGCGCCGGAAGGCGATCGCTCGCAGGGCGTCAACGGCTTCGTGCTCAACACCATCACGCCGGAGACCGAGAAGACCTGTCACTACTTCTGGGCCTTCGTCCGCAACTATCAGATCGGCGAGCAGCGCATCACCACCGAGATCCGCGAAGGCGTCTCCGGCATCTTCCGCGAGGACGAGCTGATCCTCGAAGCGCAGCAGCGCGCGATGGACGAGAACCCCGATCGGGTCTTCTACAACCTCAACATCGACGCCGGCGCGATGTGGACGCGCAAGCTGATCGACAAGATGGTGGCGAAGGAAAACGCGCCGCAGCACCTTCAGGCCGCGGAGTAGCGATATGGCCGAGCGCGAGGTCGACCGCTCCGTCTCGCAGACCGTGAAGGCGCAGCTCGCGCTGCGTGACCAGATCCTGTCGGGCTCCTTGCGTCCCGGCGAGCGCATCTCCGAGCTTCAGGCGGTGGAGACGACGGGCGCCTCGCGCACGCCGGTGCGCATGGCGCTGGTGCGGCTGGAGGAGGAGGGCCTGTTGGAGGCGATCCCCTCCGGCGGCTTCATGGTGAAGGCGTTCTCCGAGCGCGACATCTCCGATTCCATCGAGCTGCGCGGCACCCTGGAAGGGCTCGCCGCGCGCTTTGCCGCCGAGCGCGGCGTCTCCGCGCGCGAGCTCGAGCCGCTGAAGGAATGTCTCGCCGCGATCGACGAATTGCTGCGCCAGGTGCCGATCTCGGTCGATGCGTTCTCGTCCTATGTCACGCTGAACGCGCGCTTCCACGCGCTGCTCACGGAATTGTCGCGCAGCCCGCCGCTGATCCGGCAGATCGACCGCGCCTCCGCGCTGCCGTTCGCCTCCCCGAGCGGCTTCGTGATGGCGCAGTCGGCGCTGCCCGAGGCCCAGCAGATCCTGATCATCGGGCAGGAGCACCACCGCGTCGTCATCGACGCCATCGAAAACCGCGAAGGTACGCGCGCCGAAGCTGTGATGCGCGAGCACGCGCGGCTCGCGGTGCGCAACCTGCGGCTCGCGCTGCGCAACCGGACCCATCTCGACCTCTTGCCGGCGCTCGCGCTGATCAAGGCCGCAACCGATTAGGGCAGTCACCATGCGCTTCATCGAAACCTGGACCCCGGCGACGCTCGTCTCGACGCGCGACCTTGCGCCCGGCATCCGCGAATTCCTGATCCTGCCGGACCGGTTCGACGGCACAGCCTATCCGGTCGGCAGCCACATCAATGTCAGTGTGACCATCGACGGCCTGCCCGAGACGCGGTCCTATTCGCTGGTCGGCGAGGCCACATCGCGTGGCCTCAAGATCGCGGTCCGCCGTGCCGAGGATTCCCGCGGCGGCTCGCGCTATATGTGGCAATTAGCACCGGGCGCGCGGCTCGACATCACGCAGCCCGCCTCCCTGCTCGCGGTCGACTGGGCTCGCGACAATTATTGCCTGATCGCCGGCGGCATCGGCATCACCCCGATCCTCGGTGCGGCGCAGGCGCTGGCGCGACGTGGCGCCGACGTCACGCTGCATTATGCCGTGCGCTCGCGCGGCGAGGCCGCCTATCTCGACGATCTTGCCGGGATGCTTGGCGACCGCCTGGCGGTCCATGCGAGCGACGAAGGCCGGCGGCTCGATCTCGACGCGCTGTTCGCGTCATTGCCGCAAGGCGCGCTGGCGCTGTTCTGCGGCCCGATGCGGATGCTGGATGCCGCGCGCCATGCCTGGATCGGTGCCGGCCATCCGCTCGCCGATCTTCGCTATGAGACGTTTGGCTCCAGCGGCACGCTGCCGACCGAGACCTTTCGCGTGCGCCTGAAAGACTCCGGTGTCGAACTCGAAATACCCCGCGAGCGCTCGATGCTGGACGTGCTCAATGCCAGCGGGCATGACGTGATGTACGATTGCAAGCGCGGCGAATGCGGACTGTGTGCCATCGACGTGGTCGAGGTCGACGGCGAGATTGACCATCGCGACGTCTTCTTCAGCGACCATCAGAAACAGAGCAACCAGAGGATCTGCGCCTGCGTCTCCCGCGCCCGCGGCACCATCACCGTGGACACGCTGCTGCGGGCGGATGCGGTCTGAGGCGGGGCTGGAAGGCGTACTCGGAAAAACGCCATCAGCCTGAGAGCATGCGCATCCGCTCTCCGCTCGGGAGCAGGCGGGTGCGGTTCGTCCTGGCGAGGCGGCTGAGGGCCATCTGCAGGCGGACCAATTCCGTGACGAAGCGGCTTCGTTTTGCCACGCCAACGAGCCGGCAAGAGCGCTTCGTGCGGTCCACCAATCATGATAGGTTTGCTCTCGGCAGTCAAAGTGTTCAGCCGGTCTTGGACAACAAGGGTGGAGGTTCTGCCATGAAATCCAATTCGGTCTCGCTGGCAGTCGACGAGTTCGCCACAGGGAGTGCCGACTCCCTGATTTTGATCGGCCGCATTCTGCTCGCGTGGGTATTCGTCGGAAGCGCGTACGGAGCAATATCCGACTTCAGCGGCTCCGTGGGTTATTTCAGGTCCCTGAAACTTCCAGCACCTGAGCTGTTCACCATGGTGAACATTGCACTGGAAGTATTGATATCCGTTGGTTTGATATTGGGCGTCGGTACGCGCTACTGCGCAATCCTGACGTTTGTGTTCGTAGTGGCGGCAACGGCTGTTGCGCATCGCTACTGGGAGTATCCCGCGGGTGCGCAGCAGGTTGGTCAATACAACCACTTCTTGAAGAACATCTCGATCATGGGCGGCGCGATGTTGATCTTCGTCACCGGGGCAGGCCGGTTCAGTTTCGATCGGGCATCGTAGCCGACATCACTTCAAGGTGGGTTTGAAAGCTGCCTCGATCACCCGGCGGACGCTCTTTGAGAGCGGTTTCAGGGCCTTGCTCACGAAGGCGAAGAAAAGCATCAGCCATGTCGCAAGCGCGGCACACCACAGCAGGACGTCCAATATCTCAGGCATGATGATGCCCCCCAAAATAACTACTCTGAAATGAGGCAAGTGTTGCCTAATGGAGCCGACACGGCAAGTCCTCGTTAGAGGTAGCGTGCCGAAACACTAAGCACTCTCAGAACAGCGGGCTACCTTAGGTCAGCGAAGCAGACCGATCCCATGGCTGCGCAGACTTTGCGAGTCTATGCCCTATGCCGCGTAAGTCGCCCGCAGCTTCTTCGTGTCGAGCAGCGCCAGAACCTGCTCAGCCGACACCGGCCGGCTGATCAGATAGCCCTGGATTTCGTCGCAACTGATCTGCCTCAGATACTCGAGTTGATCGGCCGTCTCGACGCCTTCGGCGACCACGCCGATGCGCAGGTCGCGCGCGAGCGAAATCACCGACTTCACGATCGCGGCACAGTCCGGCTGGACCAGCATGTCGCGGATGAAGGACTGGTCGATCTTGATGCGGCTGAACGGCAGCTTGCGCAGGTAAGTCAGCGACGAGAAGCCGGTGCCGAAATCATCTAACGCCACGGTGACGCCGAGTTGCAGCAGCGCGTTCAGGATCGACACGGCCGATCCGTATTTCGACAGCAGCATCGATTCCGTGATCTCGATCTCGAGCCGACTGGGAGAGACCTTCGCGTCGGCCAGCGCCTGCACGATGGTCTGGAGGATGCCGGTGTTGTGAAACTGCGCCGCGGAGAAATTCACGGCGACCCTTATTTCCTCGGGCCAGTCCGCTAGCGTCGCGCAGGCACGCCGGATCACCCATTCGCCGATGGCGTGGATCAGCCCGGTCTCCTCGGCGATGGGGATGAACTCGCTCGGCGGCACCAGTCCGCGCGACGGATGCTGCCAGCGCAGCAGCGCCTCGAAGCCGGTGATCCGGTTCTCGCCGAGGTCGAGGAACGGCTGGAAGACGAGAAACAGCTCGTTGCGCGCGATGGCGCCCTCGAGGTCCGATTGCAGCGCCTTGCGATCGCGGGACAGCCTGTCGTCGCTGACCTCGAAGAAGCAGACCGTGCCGGGTCCGGCCTTCTTGGCACGGTAGAGCGCCGCGTCGGCGTTCTTTATGATGTCGAGGGCCGTGTTGCCGTCGCGCGGTGCCAGCACGATGCCGACGCTGGTCGCGCCCGCGAGCTGGCGGCCCTCGATCGGGAACGGCTCGGTGAAGGCTGCGACGAAGCGCTCGGCGATTTCGAGCGCATCCTCGGGCCGCGCCAGGTTGGCCATCACCAGCGCGAACTCGTCGCCGCCGATGCGTGCGACGTGCTCGGCCGCGCGGGTGCAGCGTTGCAGGCGGCTTGCGACCTGGACCAGGAATTCGTCGCCGGCGGGATGGCCGAACTTGTCGTTGACCTCCTTGAAGCGATCGAGATCGAGCAGCAGCACCGCGAACTCTTCGCCCGACAGGGCCAGCCGCTTCAAGGCGGCATCGAGCGTCTCGTTGAAGGCGAAGCGGTTGGGCAGGAGAGTCAGCGGATCCTGCCGCACCGTGCGCTCGGCCTCGACCTGCCGTATCACGCGCCGCGCGAAACCGATTGAATTCACGAACACCGCGCGCAGCAGCACTGACCCGTAGACCACCACCAGGATGGCCATCAGCACATAGGCTGGATCGCCGTCACGGCCGAGGCAGATGGCGATGCCGACGAAGATCGGGGTCGTGAAGGCGATGGCCGCAATCGGGATGGTGGCGAAAGCCAGCGCGCCGCCGGCCAGCATGCCCGAGCAGAGGCAGGTGATGACAAGCTGGCCGCCGGTTGCGGCGTTTGCGAAGAAGGCGACCGGCACGATGCCCCAGGCGGCCCCGAGGATGAAGGCATTGCGCACCAGCCGATGCATGGCGCGGCGCGAGACGAATTGCGGTTTTGTGATCCGGCGCGAGGCGTGGGACTGCACCCCGAACGCGATCGCGGCACCGGCGACGACGACCGCCCAGATCAGGGCGAACGTTCGGTCCGGCGAATGCCACAGCGCGATGGCAAGCACGGCGGCGTTGCAGGCATTGGCGAGCATGATGCCGACCGAATAGCCGAGCACCAGCGACATCTGTTCCGCGCGGATATGGCCGGCCATGGCTTCGTCGGTTGCGGGACCGCCGAACGCTGACAGATCGCCGGCGAACAGCCGCGCGAAATAGGTGGTCAGTTGAGTCCGCATTCTAGAGCCTAGCAGGATGGGCCGTTCGTCCGGCTCGATCAGGAGAATTCGCTGCAAACCTTTGACGAACTATGAATTATCCCCGCCTGTCACGGTCGCCGCGACCACTTCTGCGTGTTCCATCGACAGTATCGATAACAAATCGATACAAATGCGGCACCCCGCGTTACGGTTGTAACCGCAGCCGAGTGTTCGCCACTAACTCCGCTGTCATTCCCCGCCTAGTGCGCAATTGCGCACGGGGGCGGGGCATCCAGTACGCCGCGGCCTATCGGATCAATCACAATCGTCTCGGAATACTGGATCGCCCGGTCAAGCCGGGCGATGACACCGGTGTCCGGGAGACGCGATCACCGCCCCAGCTGCTTCGGATCGTAATAGAACCGTTCTTCGATCAGCTGGTCACCTTGCCAGGTCTGCCACGCGATCTCATCCAACGTTCGGATGACGCCTTCCGCGTTGGTGAAACTGAACCGCCAGCGTGTCGCGACAGTGTCGCCCTCGATCAGGCTCGGCCCGATGCGCACGGCCTTGACCTCCTTGGTCGCGGCCAGCACGCCGCGCTCTTTCGCTGCCAACTTTTCCCGGCCGACAGTCGGCGCGGCGTTGTTTTCATAAGTCGCGGCGTCGGGCGCATAGAAATGTTCGATCGCGCCGACGAAGTCCCCATCCTCCAGCCGCTTCGCAAAGGCTTCGACTATCTCACGACTCGGCATGACACACCTCACGATTAAAACCGACTGATGGTCGGTAAATACCGACCGGTAGTCGAAAAGTCAACTGGCCGTATCAGCCGAATTGGATTAGACGACACTCATGGCGAAGCAGGCGGAGCGGCGGGCGGCGACATCGGAGGCGATCCTGACGGCGGCGCGCCGCCTGTTCGGGACGCAAGGCTTTGCCGCCACCACCATGGACGAGATCGCGGAGGGGGCCTCCGTCGCCAAGGGTGCGGTCTATCATCACTTCAAGACCAAGGAGGCGGTGTTCGAAGCCGTGTTCGAGCAGGTCTCGCGCGACCTCGTTGCGGAGATCGACAGCACCGCGCGGGCCGAGAATGACGTGCTCGCTGCGATGGTCGCGGGCACCCAGCATTACTTCGCAGCGACCGCCAAGGGCCCGACCGGCCAGATCATCCTGCGCGACGGCCCGGCCGTGCTCGGCTGGGAGCGCTGGCGCGAGATCGATGCCGAGCATTTCGGCGGCAAGCTGCCGCGCGCGATCGCAGCCGCCATGGAGGCCTGCCTGATCGCGCGGCAACCGGTCGAGCCGCTGGCGCGGCTGCTGCTGGGCGCGGTCACGGAGGCTGCGGTCGCCTGCGCCGGACGCGCCGATATCGCAAGGGCGGGCGCGGAATATGCCCGTGCGTTCAAGTCGCTGGTCGAGGCGCTGCGTCTGCGCGCATGATCGTGGTAAGCCACGAACGGAAACGCCCACACTAACAAGAACACTGGCAAGACATGACCGCAAACTCCTCTCTCGCACCAATCGATCCCGAATTCGACTACATCATCGTCGGCGCCGGTTCCGCCGGCTGCGTGCTCGCCAACCGCCTGTCGGCGAATGGAAAGCACAGCGTGCTGCTGCTCGAGGCCGGCCTGAAGGATTCCAACATCTGGATCCACGTGCCGCTCGGCTACGGCAAACTGTTCAAGGAGAAGACCGTCAACTGGATGTACCAGACCGAACCGGAGCCGGAGCTGAAGGGGCGCCAGGTGTTCCAGCCGCGCGGCAAGACGCTAGGCGGCTCGAGCTCGATCAACGGCCTGCTCTATGTTCGCGGTCAGCACGAGGACTATGACCGCTGGCGTCAGCTCGGTAACACCGGCTGGGGCTATGACGACGTGCTGCCCTATTTCAAGAAGGCCGAGAACCAGTCGCGCGGCGCCGACCAGTATCACGGCAGCGGCGGGCCGCTGCCGGTCTCCAACATGATCGTGACCGATCCGCTGTCGAAGGCCTTCATCGACGCCGCGGTCGAGACCGGTCTGCCCTACAACCCTGATTTCAACGGCGCCACGCAGGAAGGCGTCGGACTGTTCCAGACCACGACGCGCAACGGCCGCCGCGCCTCGACGTCGGTCGCCTATCTCGGCCCGGCGAAGACGCGCGGCAATCTCAAGATCGAGACCGAGGCGCTCGGCCAGCGCGTGCTGTTCGAGGGGCGCCGTGCCGTCGGCGTCGAATACCGGCAAGGCGCCCAGCTGCGCCGTGCCCGCGCACGCAAGGAGATCGTGCTGTCGAGCGGCGCCTACAATTCGCCGCAGCTGCTCCAGCTCTCCGGCGTCGGTCCCGCCGATCTGCTGCGCAAGCACGGCATCGATGTCGTGCTGGACGCGCAAGGTGTCGGCCACGATCTCCAGGACCACATGCAGGTCCGCATCGTGATGCGCTGCTCGCAGAAGATCACGCTCAACGACACCGTCAATCATCCGCTCCGCCGCACGCTCGCCGGCGCGCGCTATGCGCTGTTCCGCAAAGGTTGGCTGACGATCGCGGCCGGCACGGCGGGCGCGTTCTTCAAGACCAGCCCGCGGCTCGCCTCGCCCGACATCCAGGTCCACTTCCTGCCGTTCTCGACCGACAAGATGGGCGAGAAGCTGCATGACTTTTCCGGCTTCACCGCCTCGGTATGCCAGCTGCGTCCCGAAAGCCGCGGGTCCTTGCGCATCCGGAGCGCCGATCCGACCGTGCCGCCGGAGATCCGCATCAACTACATGTCGACCGAGACCGATCGCACCACCAACGTCGAGGGCCTGAAGATCCTGCGCAAGATATTGAATGCGCCGGGGCTGAAGCCGTTCGTCGTGGGTGAGGTCGATCCCGGGGCGAAGGTATCCACGGATGCCGAGCTGCTCGATTATTGCCGCGAGCGCGGCAGCACCATCTACCATCCGACGTCCACCTGTCGTATGGGCAACGACGCGCTCGCGGTGGTGGACCAGCGGCTGAAGGTGAGGGGGCTCGAAGGCCTTCGCGTCGTCGACGGCTCGATCATGCCGGACCTCGTGTCGGGGAACACCAACGCGCCGATCATCATGATCGCCGAAAAGGCCTCCGACATGATATTGGAGGATGCGCGGTAGAGCATGATCCGGACCCGTAGGGCCGCGTTAGCGCAAAGTGGGCACCGGTTTTCCGACAAGATCATGCTCAAATAAGACAACGCGCAGTGAAAGGACCAGGACTTGGCTACTCGACTCAAGATCGGCACACGCAAGAGCGCGATGGCGCTGGCACAGACGGAAGAGATCGCGCGCCGCCTGACCGCCGCCGTGCCCGATCTCGAGGTCGAGATCGTCAAGTTCGACACCACGGGCGATCTCGACCAGACCAGCAAGCTGTTGCCGCATGGCGGCAAGGGCGGCGCCTTCGTGGCGCAGATCCGCGCTGCCGTGCTGTCGGGTGAACTCCAGGCGGCGATGCATTCGCTGAAGGACATGCCGGGCAACGAGGACACGCCCGGCCTCGTCATCGGCGCCACGCTGTCGCGCGATCCGCCCAATGACGCGCTGGTGCTGCGCGACGGCGTGACGCTGGAAACGCTGCGCCAGTCGCGCGGCAAGGGGTTCAAGATCGGCACCAACGCGGTGCGTCGCGCGGCCTATGCGCGGCGGCTGTATCCTGACGTGGAGGTCATCCACTTCCGTGGCGCGGCCGACACGCGCGTGCGAAAACTTGATAATGGCGAGAAGCAGCGCCTGCCGGATGGCGGCGCGGTGGGGCCGGCCGATGCGCTGATCATGGCGCGCTCCGGCCTCGATCGCGTCGGTCTGGCGAGCCGCATCGCCTACGAGTTTACGCCGGCGGAGATGCTGCCGGCGGCAGGGCAAGGCATCGTCGCGGTCGAATGCGCCGCGCAGGACTGGCAAACGCGAAAAATCCTGTCGTCGATCGACGATCCCGCCGCGCATGCCTCTGCCGATGCCGAGCGCGAGGTGCTTTGGGTGCTGAACGGCCACTGCAATTCGCCTGTCGCCGGCTTCTCGACCATCGCAGGCGGTCAGATGTCGCTCACCGCCTCCGTGCTCGACCTCTCCGGCAACACCATCATCGAAGCCTCGCGCACCGGCCCCGCCAACCGGCCCCGTGAGCTTGGCCGTGCGGTGGGTCTCGATCTGCTGACGAAGGGCGCTGCCGAGATCATCGAGCGCAGCCGGCCGCGCTAGCCTGCTGCAAAACGATCGTCGGTGCGATCATGTAATTCTGCACCTGTCTTGCCCGACGTGTCAAACGTGACCGCGGCGCAGGGTGCGAGCCATGCCGGACGAAATTCCTCAATGATTTGTACTGTGCATGTACTGTGCATGGGGTTGTTTTTCGCTTTTTTTTAATTCCGCTCACAAGAGGTGGTCATGCCCGGGCTTGTCCCGGGCATCCACGTTCTTGGTTCCGAGTGGTTAGGGTGGATGGCCGGGACAAGTCCGGCTGCTCGCCCCTTACCCCCGCACCCGCTTCAGCATCTGCTCGACATGGGCGATCGGCGTTTCCGGCTGGATGCCGTGGCCGAGATTGAAGATGAAGCGCCCTTGCGCAAAGTTCGCCAGCACGTTGTCGATCGCGCGGTCGAGCACGGCGCCACCGGTAATGAGCACCAGCGGATCGAGATTGCCCTGCACCGCGACGCGTGATTGCACGCGCTCGCGAACGAAGGCCGGCTCCGCGGTCCAGTCGATGCTGACGCCGTTGACGCCGGTCGCCTCGACGTAACCAGGCAATTGCGCGCCGGCGCCACGGGGAAAGCCGATGATCTTGGCGTCCGGCACCTTCGCGCGTACGCCCTCGACGATGCGCCGCGTCGGCTCGACCGACCAGCGCGCGAACTCGGCCGGCGGCAGCACCCCGGCCCAGGTGTCGAAGATCTGCAAGGCATCGGCGCCGGCTGCGAGTTGCGCCAGCAGATATTCGATCGAGTTGTCGACCAGCACGTCGATGATCTTCGCAAACGCTTCCGGATGCCGGTAGGCCATCATCCGCGCCGGGGCCTGGTCGGGCGTGCCGTGGCCCGCGACCATGTAGGTCGCCACCGTCCACGGCGCGCCGCAGAAGCCGATCAGCGCGATCTTGGGATCGAGCGCGCCGCGCACGATCTTCAAGGCCTCGAACACCGGCGCGAGCTTGCCGAAGTCGGCGCGCGGGGCGAGCGTTCCGACCTTCGCGGGATCATCCAGCGGCTCGAGCCGCGGACCTTCGCCGACCTCGAAGCGCACGGAGCGGCCGAGCGCGTAGGGGATCACCAGGATGTCCGAGAAGATGATCGCCGCGTCGAAGCCGAATCTCCGGATCGGTTGCAGCGTGACCTCGGCGGCAAGTTCCGGGTTGAAGCAGAGATCGAGGAAGCCGCCGGCCTTGGCCCGCACCTCGCGATATTCCGGCAGGTAGCGGCCGGCCTGGCGCATCATCCACATCGGCGGGATGGCTTGGCGCTGGCCGGAGAGCACGTCGATGAAAGGCTTTGTCGCAGACTGGGGCACGAATGGTCCTGAGCAAGGTTACGCTCCTGATACACCGCGGCGGCCTTCAGCGGAACAGGGGAACAAGCCCAATTGGGCCGCGTTGACCAACCAATGGAGGAGATCATGGCTGAGTCATTCAATCCCGCGCCGCACGACAAGCACGCCGACGATCTGCATGAGGCGCTCGCCGCCGATCGTCATGCCAAGCTCGATACCGGGCTCAAGGACAGCTTCCCGGCGTCCGATCCCGTGAGTGCCGCCCAGCCGACACCCTCGAAGGCCGATGCCGACGCCGACAATCCCTCGCTCTGGGACAAGGTTAAGGCCATCTTCAGCTAGCGGGAGCGGAGCCGAATTCCGATAGGTTCGCTAATACCCTGTTAGCGATGCGCTGATCCTTGCGTCCGTAGGACTACGGGAAAGCGCAGGTATCGCGGTGTATTTCGGCAGTCATTTCAGAGTTCAATAATAGAAGCGGCAGAGTTTCCGAAACGATCGGAGAAGTCTGCCGCATGAGCGCTGCTACCCAAAGAGCCGGATGGAGCCGCCTGCCGCTACGCGCGGCGGCGTTTGTCGTGCTGACCTGCGCGACCATCCTCGGCGTCAGCGCCTGGCGGGAATGGGCCGCGCGCGACGCGGTGCTCAAGGGCGCCGAGACCGAGATGGCGAACGTTGCGCGCTCGCTGACGCAGCACGCCGAGGACAGCCTCGATCTGCTCGATTCCGGCGTCGTCGGCGTCGTCAGCCGGCTGGAGATGGACGGCACCGAACCCGCCACGATCGCCAAGCTCAGAAACCTCATGGAGGTGCGCAAGAAGGCGACGGAGCGCGTGCACAGCTTCGCCATCATCGACGACCAGGGCAACTGGCTGACCTCGCCCGGAACGATCGGCTCGACGCTCAGCGACGACGCGTTCTTCCGCCATCACCAACTCTCCCCGAAACGAGAGGCCCATCTCGGCCGTCCCGTGAAGAGCCTGCTCGATGGCGAATGGGTCCTCACCCTGTCGCGCCGCTTCAACAAGCCGGACGGCAGCTTTGGCGGCGTGGTGCTCGCGACCATCAGCTCCGGATATCTGTCGCACTTCTACGAGCAGTTCGAGATTGGCCGCAACAGCTCCGTCGCGCTGACACATGGCGATGGCCTGATCGTCGCGCGCTACCCGAGCAACGAGAAGTTCGTCGGACGCAGCGTCGCCGACAAGCCGCTGTTTCGCAACCCGAGCCTGCAAGGGCCGAGCGGTGCCTATCACTTCAAGTCGCCGCTGGACGGCGCCGAACGCGTCAGCTTCTTCAAGCGCTCTGGCCGCTATCCGTTCTTCCTGCTCGCCACCGTCGACAAGGACGAACTGCTGGCGCCCTGGCGCGCCGCAGCGATTTCCCGCATGCTCTATGTCCTCGCGCTGGTCATGCTGATTGCGATCATCGGCGCGGTGCTGGTGCGGCAGTTGCAGCGAGGCCAGCGCATGGCCGCGGCCCTGATCGAGAAGGAAGCCCATTTCCGCCTGCTCGCCGAAGGCTCCAGCGACATGGTGACCCGTATCGGGCTCGACGAGCGGCTGCGCTATGTCTCTCCCTCCTCGGTCCGCGTCGTCGGCTGGCGGGCCAACCAGCTGATCGGAACGCCCGCACTCGCGGGCGTTCATGCGGACGACCTGCCGCAGGTCCAGGCCCTCGTCGATGCCATGAAGCGCGGCGAGAAGGACGAGGTGCGCGTCACCTATCGCAACTCGCACCGGCAGAAGGGCGAAGTCTGGCTCGAATCGACCATGCGGGTGACACGCAAGGACAACGGCAACGTCGACGGCGTGGTCGCGATCTCGCGCGACATCACCGAGCAGAAGACGCTGGAAACCAGGCTCGAGACGCTCGCGACCGAGGACAGCCTCACCGGGCTTGCCAACCGCCGCTGCTTCGACGACCGGCTGAACGATGAATGGGCGCGCGCCTATCGCGACCGCTCCAGCCTCGCCTTGCTCATGATCGACGTCGACCATTTCAAGGCCTACAACGACGAATACGGCCATCCCGCGGGCGATGCCTGCCTGCGCGTGGTCGCAAGGATCCTCGCGGCCGAGATGCACCGCGCCGGCGATCTGGCGGCGCGCTACGGCGGCGAGGAATTCGCCATGCTGCTCCCCAATACCGATGCGGCCGGCTGCGCCCGGATCGGCGAGCGGATCCGCGAGGCCATTCACCAGGCGGGCCTCGTCCACGCCTCGAGCCCGATCTCGGCATCTGTGACCGTCTCGCTTGGCGGCGCGACCTGCCGGCCGGCGTTCGAGCGCACCGCAGGGTTCGCTTCGCTGGTGGAGGCCGCCGATCGCGCGCTCTACGCCGCCAAGGATACGGGCCGTGACCGTCTGATGATGTCGGGCGAGGTCGTGAACCTGCTGCCCAAAGCGTCCGGTCAGTAATGGCCGTCCAGCAGTAATATCGCTCAATAGTGCGGCGGGCGCTCGCTGGCGGGTCCCGGCGCATTCGTCTCGGCCTCCTGCAGCCGCTCGTTGAGCTGCGCGATCTGCCGGGTCAGCGCGTCGATCTGCTTCCACTGCGCGGTGATGGTCTGGTTCAGCGTCTCGATCGTGTCGTCCTGATAGGCGAGGCGCGTCTCCAGCGTGTCGATGCGTTCGCTCAGCGTCTTGATCTCATTCGTCACGTGTCGCGTCCTTGTCCCGTTCCCGCAGGCCAAGTTCCTGCAAACCATGGCCGAGCGCGACGCGCTCGTCGAACACGAAGCATTCGCCGCGCCAGCGGCTCTGCGCCTCCGGCACTTCCTCCAGATATTTCAGGATGCCGCCCTTGAGGTGATAGACCTCGGCAAAGCCGCGCGCGAGCAGGTGCGCGCTCGCCTTCTCGCAGCGGATGCCTCCGGTGCAGAACATCGCGATCCTGCGGTGTTTTGCCGGATCGAGCTGTTCGGCGGCAAAATCCTTGAACTGGCCAAAGCTCTTGATACCGGGATCGACCGCGCCCTCGAACGTGCCCATCGCCACCTCGAAGGCGTTGCGGGTGTCCAGCACCAGCGTGTCGGGCGCTGCGATCAGCGCGTTCCAGGCGTCGGCATCGACATAGGTGCCGACCTGCCGCGTCGGATCGGCCGCCGCGTCCCCGAGCGTGACGATCTCCTTCTTCAGTCGCACCTTGAGCCGGCCGAACGGCATCGCCTCCGCGGTCGAGAATTTCAGTTCGAGATTGTCCAGCCGGCCGCCGAACAGGGTGCCGTGCGCAAGTTCATGGGCAAGGGCGTCGATCGCCTCCGGCGCTCCCGCAACCGTGCCGTTGATGCCCTCCTGCGCCAGCAGCACGCTGCCTTTCAGCGCCAGGCCAGCGCAGAACGCGCGCAGCGGCTCGCGCAGCTCGCGGTAATCGGGCAGGGCGGCGAATTGGTAGAAGGCGGCGACCTTGTGGATCATGGCGGCTTGTTTAGCAGGCGGCCGCCGCCCAGAAAACCCGCATGGCCCCGGACGGCAAAAGGTCTATACGCCCAGCGGATGGCAGCCATTTCGCTGGTATGCCAGCATTGCCCCGGCGGGTCGGAATGTGTCATGTAGGCCCGGTTTTTCCGAGACGGCGCCCTCCGCGCCAACGGCCCAAGAGAGCCCTGAGAGAGCAAAACTTCGATGAGAAACTTCCATTTCCCCGGCAGGTCCACGGTCCACGCCACCAACGCGATGGTCGCGACCTCGCACCCGCAGGCCTCGCTGGCCGCGATCGAGGTACTGCGCGAGGGCGGCACGGCGGTGGACGCGGCGGTGGCGGGCTCGGCGCTGCTTAGCGTGATCGAGCCGCAATCGACCGGCATCGGCGGCGACTGCTTTGCGCTGATCCAGCCGCGCGGTGAAGGCAAGATCATCGCCTATAACGGCTCCGGCCGGGCGCCGAAGGCGGCGAATGCCGACTGGTATCTCGAGCGCAAGATCAATTCGGTGCCGCTGACCTCGGCGCACGCGGTCTCGATCCCCGGCGTGATCGACGCCTTCGCAACCGTGCTGCGCGATCACGGCAAGTTCGGCTTCGACCGCCTGCTCCAGCCCGCGATCAAGGCGGCCGAAGAGGGCTACGTCGTCGCCCCGCGCATCGCGTTCGACTGGAAGAACCAGTTCGAGAAGCTGAAGGGTGGCACCAACACCGTGCGTTACCTGCTGCCGGGCGGCAAGCCGCCGGTGGCCGGCGATGTCATCCGCCAGGCCGAGCTCGGCAAGACGTTGCGCGCGATCGCCAAGGACGGCCGCGACGCCTTCTACAAGGGACCGGTCGCGGAAGACATGGTCGAGACCCTGCGCGGCATCGGTGGCCTGCACACGCTCGACGATTTCGCCGCGCACACCACCGAGACGACGACGCCGATCGGCACCAATTACAAGGGCCACGACGTCTGGCAGTGCCCGCCGAACGGCCCGGGCGTCACCGCACTGCTGATGCTCAACATCCTGTCGCGCTTCGACCTGACCAAGTATGCGCCGCTCAGCGTCGAGCGCTTCCATCTCGAAGCCGAAGCCGCCCGCATCGCCTACATGAATCGCGAGATGCATGTCGCCTCTCCCGAGCACATGAAGATCAACGTCGCAGAGATGCTCGAAAAGGGCTTTGCCGACGAGTACATCAGCAAGATCCGCATGGACGGCATGCTCGACCTGCCGAACGTCGCGCCGCCGATGAACCCCTCGACCATCTACATCACGGTCGTGGACAAGGACCGCAACGTCTGCTCGTTCATCAATTCGGTCGCGCATTCCTTCGGCTCGGCGATCGTCTCGAACAAGACCGGCGTCTTGTTCCAGAACCGCGCCGGTGGCTTCCGCATCCAGCCGGGCCATCCGAACTGCATCGAGGGCGGCAAGCGCCCGCTGCACACGATCATGCCGGGCCTGCTCACCAAGGGCGGCCGTTCCACGATGTCGTTTGCGGTGATGGGCGGCCAGTACCAGCCGACCGGCCAGACCCATCTCCTGACCAACATCCTCGACTATGGCTGCGACGTGCAGGAGGCGATCGACATGCCGCGCGGCCTGCACTACGAGGGCCAGTACCAGCTCGAGGACAGCGTGCCGGCTGACATCGTCGAAGGCCTGAAGAAGCTCGGGCACAAGACCACGAGCGTGGTCGGCCCGCTCGGCGGCGCCCAGGCGATCTGGATCGACTGGGACAAGGGCACGCTCACCGGCGGTTCCGACCCGCGCAAGGACGGCTGCGCGCTCGGCTATTGATCGAGGCCCAGAGCTGCAAACGTTACGGCTGGAAACCGCACCCGCGTTGCGCTAGACACCTTCCGCCTCAAACGGAAGGTGTCTCATGCAGCGTGTCCAGCGCGTGCTCCTCGCCATCATGTCGGCATTCGCGATCACCGTGATCGCCAGCGTGTCCGATTTCGTTTCCACCACGGCCTCGGCCCAGACCGCAGGAAAGACCATGACCACAGCTTCAGGCTTGCAAATCATCGACACCGCCGTCGGCACCGGCGCCTCGCCGCAGCCCGGCCAGATCTGCGTAATGCATTACACCGGCTGGCTCTATGAAAACGGCCAGAAGGGCAAGAAATTCGACTCCTCGGTCGATCGCAAGGAGCCGTTCGAGTTTCCGATCGGCAAGGGGCGCGTGATTGCCGGCTGGGACGAGGGCGTCGCCTCGATGAAGGTCGGCGGCAAGCGCACGCTGATCATTCCGCCGCAGCTCGGTTACGGCGCACGCGGCGCCGGCGGCGTGATTCCGCCGAACGCGACGCTGATGTTCGATGTGGAATTGCTCGCGGTGAAATAATCTACACCCGTCATTCCGGGATGGTCCGGAGGACCAGACCGCAGGTGCGCATTGCGCACCGGGGTATCTCGAGATTCAGGGTTCGCTTCGCGCCCCGGAATGATGGTGCAAATGGACAAAACAAAAAGACCGGCCCTGCGGCCGGTCTTTTCGCTTTCAGTCTGACGCGCGTCACTCTGCCGCGCGCCTTGCCGCAGCCGCGGCGCGATCGATCGCTTCCTTCGCGGCGTCCTTGGCATCGCCCATGGCCTGCTGGCCCTTGCCCTTCACTTCCTGGACCACGCCTTCGCCCTTCAGGCGTTCGGAACCGGTGGCCTCGCCGATGCCCTGCTTGGCCTTGCCGATCGCCTCGTTGGCGTTGCCTTTGATCTTGTCGGTCGTGCTACCCATGAAACTCTCCTTCCAGTTCTATCGCGGGGACAACACGGGGCGACTGCGAGCGTTCCTTTTTTGGTATGGCTTGATGCCGCGGCTTTGGTTATTTTGCCGCGCACGGAACCAACAGAAAGCAAGATCATGACGGGCCATGACCACACGCATTCCCACCATGCACACGATCATGACGATCGCTGGAAACATGACGGCGTGCGCGTCATTCCCGGAAATCAGCTCGATACCAACGTGCCGTCGACGGCCGGCATGGACCGCGCGGCCGCCATCAACTTCGCCCGCGTCGGCGCGCAGAAATTGTGGGCGGGCACGGTCAGCATCAAGCCCGACGCCAAGACCGGTGCGCATCACCACGGCCATCTCGAAAGCGTCATCTATGTGGTGAAGGGCAAGGCGCGGATGCGCTGGGGCGAGAGCCTGCAATTCACCGCGGAGGCCGGCCCCGGCGATTTCATCTTCGTTCCGCCTTACGTGCCGCACCAGGAGATCAACGCCAGCCCCGACGAGGTGCTGGAATGCGTGCTGGTGCGCAGCGACGGCGAGGCGGTGGCGATCAATCTCGACATCGAGCCGGTCGAAAAGCCCGAGACGGTGCTGTGGATCGATCCGGTGCACCGGGACCCGAACGAGAAGAAGTAAGGCCGGTCCGGGCCTGCCGGTTCTGCGCGACAGAACCACGGCAGGCGGGCCTGAAAAAATATCCGGAAGCCGTGTCGGATGGCCGTCTGCCCGTCCGTCCTTGGGCAGAACCCCGCCCAAGGAGCTTCCGATGCCCAAGATGATTTTCGTCAGCCTGCCGGTGACCGACGTCAAGCGTGCCACCGCCTTTTACGAGGCGATCGGCGCGGCCAAAAACCCGCAATTTTCCGACGACACGACAAGCTGCATGGTCATCTCCGAGACCATTTTTGCCATGCTGACGACCCACGACAAGTTCCGCCAGTTCACACCGCGGCCGATCGTGGATGCGAGGACCGGGAGCCAGGTGCTGCTCTGCCTGTCCGCTGACAGCCGCGACGAGGTCGACGATATCGTCGGCAAGGCGGAGGTCGCGGGCGGGGTGGCCGATCCCAGCCCGAAGGATGAGTACAGCTTCATGTACGGCCGCAGCTTCGAGGATCCGGATGGCCATATGTGGGGTGTGAATTGGATGGACCTCCCGGCATTCGCCGTGCAGTCCGACATGGCGAACGCCTGATCGAAAATCCGAGAGCATTGAAAACCTGAAGAGGAGCGTTCTCCATGTCCAAGCTCGTGCCCTGCATGTGGTTCAACGGCGATGCCGAGGAAGCCGCGAACTTCTACGTCTCGCTCGTGCCGAATTCGGAGATCACGCACGTCCAGCGCAACGTTTCGGACAATCCCTCCGGCAAGGAAGGCTCCGTGCTCGTCGTCGAGTTCACGGTGGCCGGGCAGCCCCTGGTCGCGCTTAACGGTGGCATGAAGATGGAGTACACCCACGCGATCTCGCTGATGATCCATTGCGACGATCAGGCCCAGGTCGACAGCGTCTGGAATGCGTTCCTGGCCCATGGCGGCAAGGAAGAGCAGTGCGGCTGGCTCAGGGATCGCTGGGGCGTGGCCTGGCAGGTGGTGCCGAAAGTGATGTTCGAATTCCTGTCGAGCCCGGACCGAGCTGCGGCCGCGCGCGCGATGCAGGCCATGTTGAAGATGGTCAAGCTGGATGTGGATGTCCTGCGACGTGCGTTCGAGGGCAAGTCGGCGGCGTGAGGCGCATGCTCGCGCCAGCTACTCGCTGTCATCGCCCGGCTTGATGTTCAGCCCGGGGACATGACCGACGGGTGTTCGGGGACATAGCCGACACATC
>NZ_LBJZ01000145.1:0-24256 GCF_028128935.1 Bradyrhizobium sp. CCBAU 11361 | reverse complement strand
AAAATAGGCTCTGTTCGCCCCCGATTTCGTCGGATCCGATTTCTTCCAGCCATAATGATGATACGAGCTACGGCGCAGGCCGACCTTTGACCACCGTTGGGCCGGGTTAATCGTGACGCCTCGGCCACGCACCTCCCTCGAGGTAACCGTGGTCTGCACCAAACACATATCAAGCGGTCGGCCGGCACTTGCATTTTCAGGCGATCAGACACGCATTAACCAGCTTGGCCCCGCCTACTGAGACTATGCGAGCGCAGGTGGGACTGAATTGCTGCCGAAGATGATCCTTTCTCTCCATCTATCCCTTAACGGGGCGCACTCGTAAACGACCGCTTCCTAGCGACGTTGCACTTTTACACCATCGGCGTGATCTAATCTGGTGCGCTTAGCGCGCCAACTGGCTTGTCCGAACTGCCGTTTAAAGCTCAGTCCGCTGTACTTGGCCGCGGATGCACCCAAGTGAACGATTCCTGCCAGGCTGCCGTCGCGAAACGTCCCTTCGAACTCGTAGTCCAAGGCCAAGGGATCGCCCGGCAATTGCGAAAACAGCTGCAACTTCGGTCCAACTATTTGGCCTCGGCAGTTGCTCGACACCTCGGCGCCCATGTGCTTGCCCGAAATATTTTGACCATCCTGTAGCAGAACGAACGCATGTACAGTGCTGCCGTGAAGAAATTCGATAAAGACCTGCCATGCTCCTGCTAGCTCCTCAAAGTCCTCCTGTGGTGGTTCAGCTTGCGCCAAAGGAGGTTCTGCAAGGGCATGAATGATTACACGGCCAACGATCTCGGCCTCGACTTTGGTCAGATTGGTCGGATCGACTACGATCCGTTCGGGGCGCTGCCAGCAGTCGCGTAACATAATGCGCGGGCGCCGGCTGGCCAGCTTTTTGACAACTAAGCCGGCGCTTATTGGGAATGTTTTAGCCTGCCAGGAGACCGCTATTCGTGGATTGCAGAATGCGGAGTCTGGTTCCATCTCTTCGACAGAGAGGCCAGGTACACTCAAAAATTCGCGCGTCATTATCGAAATACACTCGCGCCATCTTTCCATCGCACGAGCGGCCCCTCCCTTAACCCATTCCTCCAACGCGACGTAAGCGCCAATGATCTCGTCTTTACCGACCTTCATTGACCTGCCAAACGATTGGCCAGCAGGTCCGTTCAGGTACGCCGCTCTGCACAATCGTTCCGAACCAAGCAAGAAGCCGGTAGATTGCGGTCCGCTGATATACTTCCCGCCTGAATGAATCAGCAGGTCGGCCCCGTTTTGAAGCCAAACGTTGGGAAATCTTGGGGCTTCCCCGGCCCCATCTACAATCAGCGGAATTCTGAGTTGCCTGGAGCGCAGAGCGATTTCTTCGAAGGGCAACACCGACTTTGGAATATCTGAAGCAACAACGCATATTGCTGCTATATCTTCAATTGGAAGCTGTTCCAAGTCTGAGGCACGGCCGATAGGAAGCACCATACAACCGACTGCTCGAATTGCATGCTCGTAAGCCATCCGTTGATCAGCAGCGACAACGACCGCCTTCTCGCCGCGTAACGGGAGCTTCAGCATCTTCTCTGGATCGTTACCCGCTACGCAAGCAGCAACAGCCTGGCTCACTGCTGCTGCACTTCCAGCAGTCACGAGCCCCCATTCGGCACCGGTGAGCGCAGCCAATTTTCGTCCAATCGCTTCCGCCAGTTCATTCAGAATGACAAAGCCTCGACCAGAGGCTTCCATTGCGGCGAGCACAGATCGTGTTGGATTGCATCCGCCATAGGAGCTACGCACGCCGGTGCAATTAATGATCGGTTCAACGCCAAGATCGCGGAACACTTGGCCTGCGGCGGGGCCGTCGTGCGGCGCACCATCGCGATCAATATCCAAGCCCATGCAAGCACCTCCTGTAAGGCTTTAGGGAAGAGCCGAGCGGATCGCATTGCTGACCGCAAGCAACCAAGACAAGTGCGAGCGCGAGCGCGCACAAACGCTGGGCCCTACTAGGCCAGTACTCGCCGTCCAAAGAAAGCGGCTGGAGCCGGTCTTCAAAATCTTCTTCCCGAGGTCGACAAGGACTCGCATAGCGTCGCAGGTCATGAACTCTGCCACGCCCACCATCCAATAGCATGCGATTTGACGGAGGCCTGTCATGCCGCTTTTCCCTCCTCCGTGCCACCCATGACGGCAACCCGAAACATGAGGTCCAGCCGGCAACTCCTGCCGCGCAGCGGGTAAAAGGATCAAAACTCGTGCCACTTTGCTGATTACGCCGGGCCCTCTTTTATTGCTTTTTAGTCGGTTCGGCTCTGCGACACGGTTGAACACCTGTGTCGCGAACCCAACAGGCCGGACAAAGCGTATCGTTCCTCTTACCGTTACCGAGACTTTTGCCATTCTAAGGATCTGAGCGTGAGTGCGTCATGAAGCGTATCCGGCGTTGACGATGTAGTTGGCGCATTCCCGCGGCGTGAAGCAGTCTAGAAGGCACCAATGCGCTTCCAGGCTGCATTTGCGGTCGCCCGGCGGCCTTTCGGAGCCGGGTCTTGAGTTTGGCGGAGACCTCGATTGGATTGAGGTCGGGGCTGTAGGGCCGCAGGAAGAACAGCTATGCGCCTGCGGCGCGGATGGCGCGCCGCACGAACTTTCCCTTGTGCTGCCGAGATTGTTGATCATGACAAGCGCCGGGCCTGAGGGATAGCACCAACACCTGTTCGAGTCGGCCAGGAATCTCTCGCCGTTGATCGGCCCGTCGATCACACACCTAGCGCTGATGCGGTCGTGGCGCAGCGCTACCAGGAACGCCAATATCCGCTAGCGGCCGTGAAATGCCTTGGCGACCAGCCGCTCACTGCGGCGCGTACGACCGCGGCCCAGCGTCATGTTTGTCTTGGCCCAATGGTCGAGTAGGCCGGGGCCCTTAAGCGTCGATCGCGTCGTTGGCCCAAAGCAACGGCAGAGCCAAAGTCTCAGGCATACTCAGTATGCTCCGGATTCTTTGTTGCCCCAGAACTGGTAGCAGAACTCGGTTCAGCTTTGACGTATTCTGTAGGCGAAGTCGATGGCTGGCGACCAGAGCCACGACTTATGGGCGGCCGGCAGTGGGACCGATGTTTGACGCCACCAGCGTCTCAAGAGCGGTCATGCAAGATAGCGTCACAATTTCGATTGCGAGCTGGAAGCCAGGCGATGGATTTTTAGCATCTCGACTGGTGAACCTGAACCGCCAGGTCACGGATGAGACATGATGACTCAGCTCTTCGAGCCTTCTTCGCGTAGCTCGGAACCGCCGATTGTCTTTGTTGGCAGGAACCGACGCGGTAACTGGGTCGCCCGCGAACAAAGGGGCTCCTTTGGCGGCCTTTTTGTCAACCGCGCCCAAGCTTTGAAATACGCTTTTGTCGAGAACGGCCGCCATCCAGAGAGAATAATCGAGGTGACGCGTGAGATCGAACTCGATTTTCGGACCGATCCATGAACTACATGCAAAGAGTGTAGGCCGATGCGTTGGCCTCCTGCCCCCATGACCGGAATCCCATCACTCATGTCGTGATAGCCTCGTGCGATGATCAGATCTCAAGCTGTGGCGTTATCCGACTGGACCTTTTGATATTCTGTGAGCAGCGGTTACTAAGGCCATTTATTCACGAACAATGTTGACGGCTTTAGAGGTAAGCTCGCTTTAAGCTGGCCGACCCGATTCGTTCATTTTCTATCAAGTTTCCGAGCGTCTGCGCTCGACACACAGCTAGCCTCGACCGAAAAGGCAGGCAAATCGCACGCTGGCGAGTTTTGGTCCTCTCAGCGATGAGAGGACCCGAGGCACAAGGCAATCAGCTGCTGATTGAAGAGAGGACCCGAGGACGGAAGTATTACGGCGTGCCCCTCCCTTTCTGCCCGTCGACCGCGAGATGCCGCTGCTCAGATTGGTCGAGTTGAAGTAAGCACCGGACGGGTCGCCTGGCGTCGCGCCGCAATAGCTATATTTGCCGGTACCGCCCCCCGGTCCAGGCGTTACGAAATCTCCTCAATGCCAGGCGGGCCACCGTTTCCACCGCCCCACCGTTGCTGCCGTCCCCCAATCTAGCCCGCGGAAGAGAAACACAATGTTCAGCAGACCAGGTGGGGTCGACCCGCTTGGATGGAGCAGTTCGCCGACCACGAGATACACGTCTTGGAGCTGCTTAGTGAATACCCAAGGCCGGGGCCGCCGGGCCCCGAGGATAGCCGGATTTCGCTTCTGTTTGTCTCGCCTGGATGATCCCGCCCGTTGCATCGGGTGCTCCAGGGCTCCCGTTACCGGCGCTGAGCTTCGGTCAGCGCCCGCAAAACCTGCGCCGCCGTAATTGATAGACGGTCGACATAGCGTCAGGGAACAACGATTCGGTGACACGCACCGAATAGCTCGATCGAAAACCTCCAAGTTTGTGATGTTTTTATGCCGGTTATAGCCAGTGGTTTGATGACCATCGAAATGGCTGCCTCCGCGCATGAGAGCTCGTGCGCTTGTGGCTTACAATGTGCGCCGGATCCGCGTCGAGCGCGGTATTCCGCAAGAGCAATTGGCCTACGATGCAGGCGTTGATCGCTCATATATGAGCGGACTTGAGCGCCAACGGGCGAACCCGACAATCGATCTTCTCGATCGCCTTGCCGAGACGCTCGGCATTGCTGTTTCCGAGCTGTTTGTTCGGCCATCCAAGGGTGCGCCGCCGCCCGCCACCTTACCTAAAGGTCGCAAGCCGAACGCCGCACGCCGCAAAAGAACATAGCCCCGTTACAGCACCGAGCTGTTGACGCAGATCTTCTGCGGTACTCGGGCGCCACGTGGATTTTATGCACAGTCGACCCGATATTCGCGGGAATCCTCCTATAGACATCGAGTAATGTGATGGATATTCATTCTGACAACCGGAGGAGACAGTGGCGGCTCAAGACGACGAAGTTCCTTTAACGCCATCCGAGCTTTTGTGCCTGTCGCCCGCGAAGGCAGCGTAATGCGCGCCGCCACCAGCCTGGGAACGACGCAGAGCTCGGTCAGCCGCTATTTATCCGTCCTGTGGGACTATCTCGGTGCGGACCTCATCGAGCGGCGCGGCCGACGCAGTGATTTGACCGAGTTCGGAAGACTTTTGCTAACGCAGTCTTGAACCGCTCAAGACGGTCGGCTTCACCGCCAAGCGAATGCGGCGGCGGGCCGGCGCAAGCACCAATCGGATTGTCGTCCGCACATCGCTATCGACTTTTGCTTCCTCGCTTCTGATTCCAAATCTGCAAGCGTTCTCAGCTGAATCGGGCGGTGTTATCGTGGACGTCGTCAGCTCGCTATCGCCGCCGACGTCTTCGGATGACTGCGACATATTGATTACACGCGACCTTTTGTTATCGAACCTGCCGATAGTTGGGATATCTACAATGAGGAGCTGATATACGTGGGACCACCAAATCTGGTCGCGGGCAGAGAGCTCTCGTTCGAAGGCTGAAGCGATGGCCGTCGGTATGACATTCAAAGTGACGCAGGACATGCATAGCGGAGATGCAACATATCCGAATTGTTCATCCGACGGTACGCCTGCGAGGCAGGCGTCTGCAATGTGCGGACGACATCAAATACTATTTGCAGACGCTAACGACTCCAACACTTGCCTATGCAGCTGATGCGATCTCCAAGCTACCATCTCCTTCCAATCTAACGCCTGCGGGTAATAGTGCTTTTTCGTAGCACTGCGAATCTCCTGACCAAGCTCCGAGTTCACGTTGTCAGGACTGTATGCGAAGAGCCAGTGGTCACGACGAAGCGCAATGCGCCCTCCAGGTAGAGGATAGGTTCCAAACTCCGGCCCGACGTAAGTGCCGCGCTCTCCCAGTATCCTCCTCCAGAACAGATCTTGCGTGCCCCTAAGCGAGACGGAGGACGAGGTGCCGACGTCAGGCGAGGTGACCGAAGCACCGAAGATCCCAACGGCTCGGTCGTAGTTCGACTGTCCTGTTGACTGCTCGCACTGCAACTCGCCATAGCCATACGGGCCGAGACCGGTGTGATAGTCTAGAATGATCACCTCGTCGCGTGATGCCAGATCATAGTCTACTGCAATTTTCTCGAGTGTTCTCCTTGCCTCTGTACGCTCCTTACCTCCATAGAAGATTCCCTCCGGCCGGGAGTATTGGCCACCCGAATAAGCCAATCGGAATTTCTCAGTGCCTTGGGTCGCCTGGTACAATGTTAAGGCATCATCCGCGCGCCGAAGCACTTCCTCTGAGATGTCCACCGGAACCAGGTATTCGGCGAGCTCTTCGTAGTCCGGATTTTGCGGCAGCGGCTTGGAGAAATCTATGAAGTTGCGGTTGAGGTCCACCCCTTCTGCTGTGACGCGGCGATCCCACGCGAAGCCGTAACAATTTAGTGCATGAATGATAAGCACCGCCGTCGCGGCTGGTAGTACGTTTTGTAATTTGGTCTTGAGAAAAAGAAGTTGGGCAGCGGACCCGCAGTATCCCTCTACACCATGAGAGCCAGATACTAAGACGAGGAGCTTTTTCGCGCTAACGGGTCCAAAGTACGCCACGTCTGTAAATAGGTCCTCGCCATGTGGGCCTTTTACGCTGCATTCATAGGCTTGAGAGCCTGGTGCAATCTCACGAAGCTTTTGACGAGCTTCGAAATAGTTATCCGAGAAGACAATGAGAGCCGCTTGTGCAGCTACGTCGAGGTTCATTTTTATTTTCCACAGAACGATGTTTGCGTTGCGTCATCCACAATGTAAGGTAGGAGAAGCTCTCTCTATCCTTATCTGCGGATAGAAGCGACGCGCAACCACCAAAGCGGGAACGATGCACCCCCGCTCCTAGATTGGTCACGCTCCTCCCGTATGACTGTAAAAGCGCCCGGAAGCCGTGTCCCATATGGACGCAGACCGAAGCTTCTCGATCGTCGGACAGTGATGGTGGTGTTGCCAACTTCGGTAAGCAGCAAATACATTCCGTCTGGCCGCATCGGGCGGAGGTGGTGAGCGATCAGCTATCGGCTGCTGAGTTTGCGAGCCGATGTGAGCCTCCATGCCAGCGACTAATTCGGGAACTAAGAACTTTCCGTGGTTGAAGCGTTCGCCGACCGTCTTGAGGCGCTACGCAGCTGCGCCGACGCCGGTCCGAACGAGTTCAAGGAGCAAGTTGTGACAGAGGCGTCTTGAGCCTGGCGTGCATGTAGCGGCGATCCTCGCTGCATCAGCATTCACCCGTCTCAGTTGCTCGCCTGCCACCGTGATGCTCGGGGTACGCATACGACGAAGGCCGCCAGATTGGCACATGCGCGTGAGAGCGGCGAGCTCTATGATGGCTGGGCGTTGCGTGAAGGTCAGGCGGCCTGCTGATCGGCGGGTTTGTCGGTTTTGCGCAGGAGCTTCCATTCCCAGGGCAGCAGTTCGTGCAGACGCGATGCGGGAAGATCGGCGATGCGGGCGAGGACGTCGGCGAGCCAGGCTTTCGGATCGACGTCGTTGAGACGACAGGTCGTGATCATCGTCAGCATGATGGCGGCACGGTCGGCACCACGCTGGCTGCCGGCGAAGGTCCAGTTGCGCCTTCCCAAGGCGATGCCTCTCAATGCGCGCTCAGCGCAATTGTTAAAGGGCATGATGTTTTCAGCGCTCAAACCCGGTGGAGAGGACTGGTCGTCCGGATTAGTCTGGCGAAGCCGGGATAGGGGCGCTGGAGCACGAAACGGTGGCAGGCCGCCATGACCATGAGCTGTGAGCTCGCTTTGTTACTTGGCCGCCCCCTACGACTTGCCCGGCTGCGCTGCGAGCGCGGATCCGTAGATGTCGTGCAAGCCACTGGCTCCTGAGACAAAGGAGAACTAAGCATGCAAATCGTCGGCATGGACATCCACCGATCGTTCGCCCAGGTGGCGATCCTGGAGGACGGAACAATAATCCGACAGCTCCGCGTAGATCTCGTCCACGATCGGCTTGTCGCCTTTGCCAAGACACTCAGCCTCGAGGATGAGGTGGTCATCGAGGTGACGGGCAACAGCGCGGCGGTCGAACGTATTCTGCGCCCGCACGTTAAGCGCGTCGCGGTCGCCAATCCGAGGCTCGTTCGGGCGATCGCCTATGCGCGAGTCAAAACGGACAAGGTCGATGCTGGGACCCTGGCAAAGTTGCATGCTGCCGGCTTCTTGCCGGAGGTCTGGGTTGCTGACGAGGACACCTACAGCCGCCGGCGCCAGATGGCCGAGCGCGCTGGCGTCTTGGCGCAGATCATCCGGATTAAAGGACGCATGAAGGCTGTCCTGCATGCCAACCTCATCCCGCCCTACAAAGGATATCTCTTCGGCAAGCGCGGACAGCATTGGCTGGACAGTCTGCCTCTTCCATCGGAGGAGCGTGCAATGCTCCGGCGTTTGGTCGCGGAACTCGAACGCGTGACGAAGCAACTGTCGGAGATCGACAAAGTCGTGGCCCAGCAGGCTCTGGACGATCCACGGGCTCTCAAGCTGATGACGATCCCCGGCGTGAGTTCGGTTGTCGCATCGAGTATACTGGCCTCCATCGGCGACATCGCACGCTTCCCGTCGCCGGATAAGCTCAGCAGCTATTTCGGGTTGACTCCGCGGGTTCGGCAGTCAGGCGAGCACCCGGCACGGCATGGCCGGATCTCGAAGCAGGGCAACCGTGACGCCCGCAAGATGCTGGTTGAGGCGGCGTGGTCAGCCAAGACGGCGCCGGGTCCGTTGCGAGCATTCTTCAACCGCACGCAGAAAAAGCACGGGGCCGGGGTCGCAGCCGTCGCGACGGCGCGCAAGCTCGCAGTCATGATCTGGCACGTCCTGACGACCGGGAAGGACTACGCTTACGCGCGGCCAGCGTTCACGGCGATGAAACTCCGGAAGGTGGCTCTGAAGGCTGGGGCTCCCCGTGCCTACGGCAAGGCTGGCCCGGGCCGGGACTATTGGATCAAGGAGATCCGCGAACGGGAAGCTGGTTACGTCGCACGCGTCGAGCAGGCCTATGAACGCATGGTGGCTGCCTGGAAGGAAAAACCAAAAAAAGTTGCTACGAACTGAAGGTAAGGACTTCTCAACACCATCCGTGGTCAAGCAGATCCTGCCATCGTCGAGGAAGCGGGCGAAGTCGTCCCAGCGCCTGAGCATGTAATTCATAGGCTTCAGAACCTCGGAGGAGCGCGAGAGGGTTTCGCGCTCGCGGAGCAACCAGGCGTGCATGTCGCCGAGAAGCGGCTTGCTCTTTTCCTGGCGCATGGCGCGCCGCTCTTCGGCGCCGCAGCCGTTAATGGCGCGCTCGATCTCGAACAACACATCCAGGCGCCTGACCGCCTCCAGCGCGATCGGAGAGACCGGTTTACCCTTCTTACCTTCCCAAGCATTCTTCTCGATGTCAGCCAGCTCGAAGAAGCCCCGATGCGCATGGGCGAAGCAAAACGCCGGCGTAATCGGCAGCACCTTCTTCTGCGGGTCGAACAGCGGCTCGAAGCCGTTGTAGCAATCGGCTTGCAGGATACCGGCGAAGGCGGCCAGATGCTTCTGGGGATGCTCGCCTCGTCGGTCGCTCGAGGCGTAATAGACCGCCGCCGGCGGCGCAGGCCCGGCAAAGGGCCGGTCATCCCGCACATAAGTCCAGATCCGCCCGGTCGTGCACTTGCCCTTCGCCAGGATACGGATGGTGGTGTCATCGCCATGAAGGCGCTCGGCAGCGAGCACATGGCGTTCGATCAAGTGGAAGAGCGGCATGACGGCGAAGGTCCCGTGGCCGACCTGGTCGGCGAGCGTCGACAGCGGCAAATCGATCCTCTCGGCCTTAAAGCGCGCACTCTGGCGGTTGAGCGGGATATGCATGCCGAACTTGTCGAACAGGATCGTCGCCAGCAATTGTGGGCCGATGAAGCCGCGCGGCGTGGCATGGAACGGCGCAGGCGGCTGGCTGATCTTCTCGCAATCGCGGCAGGTGAACTTCTCCCGTACCGTCTCGATCAACTTGAAGCGGCGTGCGATCTCCTCCAGCGTCTTGGTCACATCCTCGCCGATCTTCGCCAGCTGCGATCCACCGCAGCAGGCGCAGCTCGTTGGAGCCTCCATGACGACGCGCTCGTGTTCGATGTCGTCCGGCCAGGGCTTGCGCACCGGCCGCTTGCGCGTGAAGGGGCGGACGTTCTGCGTCTCGCCGCTGCGGCCTGCGCCGCAAGCTCATCCTCGCTCGCCGTGGCGACAAGGTCTTCGAGCTCCAGTTCCAACTGCTCGAGCAGCCGCGCCGTGCGCTCGGAGCGCTGCCCGTACAGTTCGCGTTTGAGCTTCTCGATCCGCAGCTCGAGATGCGCGACCAGCGCCTCGTTGTCCGACAGCTCTGCCTGCGCGCTGGCAGCCATCGCCCCAGCTCGCAGCCGCGCCTTACGCTCGGCCTGCAGCGCCGCCAGGGCACTGACAAGGTCCGATGGAAGATCGTCCGGCTTTGATATCATGAAGCCATTGAATCAGATCAAGCCGCAGATTCAAACCTGTAAAACGACTAACCGACCCGCGTCGGACGCTGGGTTTCTTGAGGGTTGCGCCAATCGATCCCGGACAACAGATAGCTCAATTGCGCCGGAGAGATCGTTACCGATTCACCGGCAACCGATGGCCAGATGAACCTTCCTCTCTCGAGTCTTTTGGTAAACAGGCATGCTCCCTGGCCATCGTGCCAGATCATCTTCACAAGATCGCTGCGGCGACCGCGGAAGACGAACAGATGACCGCTGAGCGGGTCTTTGCGCAACACCTCCTGCACTTGGAGTGCCAACGACGGAAAGCCTCTGCGCATATCCGTGTAGCCTGTCGCGAGCCACACTCGCGCGCCGGTCGGAACCGGGATCATCGGCGCACCAGGGCATCGAGAACTCGCCGCAGCGCGTCTCCATCAACGTCACCGTCGACCCGGATGCGGTGTCCGCTACCGAGATCAATCTCGATGATGCCCTGGCTCCTCCGTCGACGCGCCGGCGCCGTCGTCAACGGCACTTCGGTCAGGTCCCGCGGCGGCACAGACGGCCCAATCTCGACCGGCACCAACGGCGCCACACTCGTTTCACCGTGCTTGCAAAGCTCTTTCCGCCACCTGAACAGCTGGCTCACATGAAGGCCAGCCATGCGAGCCACCTCGGAAACAGTGGCTCCGGGCTCGAGCGATGCTGCAACTAGCCGTTCCTTCTCATCCTGTGACCACCGCCGCCGCCGCTCGACCGATGTGATCACCTCTGCCCGCGAAACCGTCATAGCGCTTCTCCTAGGGCTCAGACTCAATTGATCCAATAGGCGACGATGGCGGCGAGGTGGACGGCAGCCAAGAAGTTCCTGGCAAGTTTGTCGTAGCGAGTTGCGACACGCCTGAAATCCTTGAGCCGGCAGAAACAGCGCTCGATAACATTGCGCCCTTTGTAGGCGCGTTTGCTGAAGGTGTGGAGGGTCACCCTGTTGGATTTGTTTGGAATGACGGGCTTTGCGCCGCGATTGGCGATTTCGGCGCGAAAGCCGTCGCCATCGTAGCCTTTGTCCCCAATGAGGGCAGACATGGGCGGCGCGAGTTTCAAAAGGGCCGGCCCTGCGGCAATATCTGCGTCTTGTCCTGGAGTGAGATGAAATGCGCAAGGTCTGCAATCAGGGTCGCTCAGCGCGTGGATTTTCGTGATCCGCCCACCGCGCGAGCGGCCGATCGCCTGTTCATGCTCCCCCCTTTTCCGCCGCTCGCCGAGCGATGCGCCTTGATCGAGGTGGAGTCGATGGACAAGGTCACGCCATCCTTGCCGCAGCGGGCGAGCGCTTCAAAGATCGCCTGCCAATGTCCCCGCTTAGCCCAGCGATTGAAACGATTGTAGATCGTCGTGTAAGGACCATAGTCGGGCGGGCAATCGCGCCAGCGTGCGCCGCACTGAAGCATGTGAATGATACCGCTGATGATGCGTCGATCGTCATCGCGCGCCGGGCCGGTCTGGTTCGTTGGCAGATGCGGCTCGATCTGAGCCCACTGCTTGTCGTTCAGCCAGAACAGCCCTTTGCGCACCGAAGTCCCCCGTCCCGAATCAACTCGGTGCGAAGGAATCAGAGATCGCTAACTAGGTACAGACCCTAGGATTACCCCTAGGACCTGCAGCGCTCGCGTCCGTCAAACAAGGCGGCCCTCAATGGAGGGATACTGCTCGGGCCGAGCCGCATTGTCTACGGCACTCGAGTTGCGAAGCCACGGTGGCTTGTGTTCCAGAGGCAGTGACCTAAATTGCCATTGCAATGTCGTCGCGCGCGCCGGCGTGAGTGTCGACGAGACGGGGCTTGCAACGGGTGACCAGCCGTCCGTGCGGCGTGATCCCCTGCGGCCCGAAGGTGTTTCTGGCC
Source organism: Bradyrhizobium sp. CCBAU 11361 (assembly GCF_028128935.1). Classification (NCBI taxonomy): domain Bacteria; kingdom Pseudomonadati; phylum Pseudomonadota; class Alphaproteobacteria; order Hyphomicrobiales; family Nitrobacteraceae; genus Bradyrhizobium; species Bradyrhizobium sp. CCBAU 11361. Next base: position 11,889 of record NZ_LBJZ01000145.1, on the reverse strand, counting down.
AGCTATCCAGTTGTCGACTTCCGCACGAGGGCTGCGCTCTTCCGGCTTGCGAAAGAATGGAAATGCTTTGCGCGATAAATGCGCTGATCGGGAAGCGTCCCTCTGCCAAGAGGTACGCTATCGTTCCAGAGCGTCAATATATCAGTCTGGGGACAGTTACCTTGCTCTTGTGAGCTCGTCTTCCGAGAGCATAGCTGTACCGATGATGCCCTCTCTTTGTAATTGTGCAAGCTCGTCGTCAGAGAGCCCGAGTAGCCCGGAGAGGATCTCTGCGTTATGTTGTCCCAGCGTCGGTGCGGCTGCGCGGATCGCATAGGGCTCTTTGCCTTCGCGAATCGGCATCGAGGGCTGCGGATGCAAGCCAATGAATTCTCGCTCGACCGCCTGCAGGAACCCGCGCGAGCTGAGATGCGGATCCTTGAGCAGGTCGATTGGAAGACGCGCCACACCAGCTGCAATCCTGGCGGCCTGCAACTCCAACATCGCCTGATTTGCATCGCGCGTGAGCGTCCAGCCTTCGATGCCGCTCTCGATCACATTCTCGATGACCCGGCGCCCCTCCGCAGATTTCAGGGATGGATCCGCAGCCCAGTCTGGCCGACCGATAAGTGTGGCAAGCCTCTGCCACATATCCACGTCCGTCGCGGCTATCACGATCCAATCGTCCTCACCCGCACAGCGGAAGCAGCCATGCGGCACAAACTGCGGATGTCGATTGCCATACCGTATTGGCGGAACATGGTTGATTGAATCGACAGTAATCCATGGCGCCACAAACGGCATCATGCATTCGATCTGCGCGAGGTCAATGAACTGTCCTTGGCCGGTGGTGCGGGCATGAATCAGCGCAACGAGCACCGCAGCACAGCCGTTCAACCCGCCCACCGCATCCCCGAACGCGATGTGGCTCATAACCGGTGGATCGCCAGGATGCCCGATCACGCTCGGCAGCCCCGACCCCTGCTCGAGTGTCGAGCCGTAGGCCCGGCAATTGCAATAGACGCTGTTCGAGCCAAACGCTGACATCGACATCACAACGAGGCGAGGATTGAGAGTTCTGAGCACGTCGTAGCCAAGCCCGAGCCTCGGCAGTACATCGACCGAATAATTGTTGACGGCAATATCGGCTCCTGCCAATAGGCGTTTCGCAAGAGCGAGCCCTTGCGGTCGCGTCAGGTCGAGCGTGATGCCGCGCTTATTGCGGTTTACCATGCAGAATCGAGCGGTCTTTTCGTACATCCGCCCGTCGACGTAAGCAGCCCGCCGGTCAACGCCGCGCCACCAATCTGGATACTGGATGGCCTCGATCTTGATGACATCAGCACCGAGGTCAGCCAATGTACGGGTACACAACGGCCCCGCCCAGCCCATTGAGAAGTCGATGACGCGAATTCCGTCCAATGGTGGCCCTGCGACATTGATGCGGCCCGACGACGCCGACGCAGCGCCGGTCACATATCTTCGGATATTCGCGACAGGCTGCTCCTCGCCCAGAGCCGGAACCCTTCCGCCGCGGCGCGGCGGCGTCAACGTTAGTCGCTGCATTGAGCCAACCGTCAGACCTTCTTCTTCACCAAACACGACGGGCACAATCGCGCCGCGTTCCTTCTTCTCCGCATCCTGACGCAGATCGGATATCTCGGGTACAGGCACGATCGGGATCTTGCGCTTCAGACCCTCAGCAAACCATTCCTGCGCGGTTCGCGTCTTCAGCCTCGGAACGAACTGTCGTTCGATTAGCTCCACGTGTTGCAGACGATCGACGCCCAAGAACAGAGCCGGGTCATTGCCTAATTTGGGCAGATCGAGCATGTGGCAGAACGCCCGCCATTGTGCCGGAGTGATTGCGGAAACACCGATCCATCCATTGCTTGTTTCGTAAATGCCGACTGGAAAGTTTGGCCAGAACCGGTTAATGCCACTCCGGTGCATCAGGTCGCCGCGCTGAAGCGCTTCGAACATTAGATACTCACTCGGAGCGAGGCTCGATTCGAAGATGCTGAGTGACCACGACCGTCCTGCCCCGCCGTGCATTCGCGCGAACGCTGAAGAAGCAGCGGCGATGAAGCCCCATAGGCCAGCAAGGATGCCCGTCTGGAAATCCGGTGCGAGCAACGGCGGCCCCTCAACCGGTCCTACCAGCTTGATGAGGCCCGCGAGCGCGCGAACGGTTGAATCTGTTGCAGAGAATCCCGCATAAGGACCTTCGTGGCCGAACCAGCTTGCTTCGAGATAGATCAACCCGGGGCATCGCTGCCGGATTGCCCTGATATCTATGGCTGGACAATCCGCAGGATCAACATCGCGCCCATCGAGCAGAATATCGCAGTTCTCAATCATTGCAGTGAGCCGGGTGATCGCATCGGGTTCGGCGCTATCTATGACCGTGCTTGACTTGTTGTAGTTGAGGGACGCGAACCACGCGCTGTGGCCGCCCCTCGTGAGTGGTGCACTGCAACGAATTGGATCACCTGCCGGCGGCTCAATCTTTTGAACATCGGCGCCGAAGTCCGCAAACAGCCGCGCACAATAGCTCGTTGCAGCCGAGCTACCAATCTCGACGATCCGCAGACGAGACAACACTCTCATTAGGGGCTCCATTCTTCCAGCCACGCTGATTCTCAAAAGATATCATCTGCCAAATATGCCCTCCTGCCCCACCGCATCGTTCGCCATGAACTGATACGCGGGCTTCGTTTGCGAGGAAGTGGGAAGCAGTCGGACCGAACGCATAGCAGTCCGGCTGCAACATTGCGTCTCGCCGACCGAGATCGAGCGTCGAACTCAAAGACCCAGGCTTAGACTGCCCTGCGGTACGCGGCGACAGGACACCGCCGGTTGCAGGATCCGTTCTGGTCGCGCCCCCTCAGAGACAACCATTGTGCCCGGCTTGCAGCATTTTTTGTAAGTGAACTCTTCGCCACCTCCGATCAACGCATGCTTTCGTTCCAAATGCCAGGCTATCGACTTATGCGGCGAATTCGCCGCCCGTGATGTCGATCGTTGCACCGGTGATAAAGCCCATCATCGGTGAAGCCAGGAAAGCCGTGACGTGCGCTACCTCTTCAGCGGTTCCAAAACGGCCAACCGGAATGCGGTTAAGGGCGAGGCGGTTGACCGCCGCATCGGCTGACCCAGTCAGATCACTGAGAACTCGCCCTGGAGCGATACAATTCACAGTGATGCCGTATGGAGCAAGATCTCGTGCAGCAGCGCGCGTCAATCCGACCAGTCCTGCTTTCGAAGCAGCATAATGAGGTCCTGCGATCATTGGGATGGCCCGGCCGGCAAGCGAACCCACGTTGATGATGCGCCCATAGCCTTTTGCAATCATCGATGGCGCTGTAAGGCGTATGAATGTGAAGGGACCGGTGAGATTGACATCAATGACGCGCGCCCATTCCGCGGGAGACGTCTGCGAAAGCCAAGGCGCATTTTGATCCATACGTTTAGGAGAGATGCCAGCATTGTTCACCAGAATCGATATCTCACCCCAGCGCGCGCGGATCCGATCAACAAATCTCTCCGCCTCGTCTTGTCGCGTTACATCGACCCTCTCGGCATAGAGTCGATCTTCGGGACGCTCGAGAAGATCAAGCGCTCGCTCTACATGTTCTCCCTTTGTCGCGACAAACGCGACTAGATAGCCATCGCTCAAGAACCGGCGCACGATCTCAAATCCAATCCCGCGTGCTCCTCCGGTCACGAGGGCAACGTGCCTTCCGCTTCGGGTCATGAGCCTTCCTGGTTTTAACATGTTCGTCAAACGGTTCGAGTTATAAGCAAGCCAACGCCAGAGAGTTGAGGCGACGCGATCGGGAGAGATCATCGCGGCTATCGCTGCCTCCTTACAATCCGCTTGGCTTTATGCTCGCATTGTTCAGAAATCATGCCCTGAAGACTCTGTCTCCGAGAGAGATGGAACATCATACCAAAGCCCTAATGGACTATCCTCCTAGACTACACGCAGCAAAGTTGTGTGCCTGTGTGCGTTTAATGTTTCTCACCCGGAGTAGACTCTCACGGATGGACACGCCAAAGACACTTAATCCTCCGAAGATTGCGTTCGAACGATTGATCGAGCATGTGACGGACATGCATCCTCCGCGACACGATTATGGAAACGTCTTCGCACTGAGCAGCAACTCCACGGACGTCTCTCGCCGATTTCCCACCAAGCGCCTTAGCCAGGACCGGCGCTACCGCTAGCCATGTTACTCGCCAGGATGCAATCGCAGAGTCGCTCTATATCGCGGCCTTCATGATCGGCCGTAATGCACACTCGAATTCCTGCCTCGCCTTGCCCAACTGTCGGGAAGAACGTCACCGAAGTGTAGAATCCGCTGTTCAAAAGCTCTTTCGCAATTGCGATCGCCTTGGCTTCGGACCCGATAGCGATCATTCTGATCGGAAGTGAATTGCCTTGCTCGGCAGTTACGACACGACGGTCGAAGACTTCGATCCGTTTTGCCAACCGCCCCTGACGTTCGCCAAGTTCTGCTGAGCGATGAATCTTGCATGAGCCAAGCGCCGCGCCAACCGCCGCCAGATTGGGGGCAACGGAAAAGGCATAGGGAATCGAGTACCGCCGAAAGAGCGCCTCCTGTTCCTCCGTTCCTAACATCAACATGCCGCCAGATGCACCGAATCCCTTGGCCAGCGAGGCGACTATGATCGTTCGTTCACCCAACACGAGCGGAAATTGAGAGCGGGCAAAACCTTCGCCCCGTGTTCCGAACAGCGATATGCCGTGAGCATCATCGATATAGAGAAAGAGACCATAGCGTTCCTGAAGCTGGCGCAGTTCTTCAATGGGCGAATTGCCCCCCATTGAGTAAACACCATCGCATACATATGCGACCACTGGATGTTTGCGACACAAGCATTCAAGCGCGTCAGTGTCGTTGTGCGCAATCGTTTCCACCTGGGTCTCATCAGCGATTACTGGTTTGTGATAGGCCAGAGATATGTGCGCGCTTCGATCGAATACAACGATCGGCTTCCTTCCGCCAGTCAACTGGCCCGAAGCAAGGAGCGGCATCGCTCCAAGATTCGCGAGCATGACCGTGGAAAAGGCGATCACACGTGCGTCAAACATCTCCGACAGATTGGATTCAAGCGCTGCCAGAAGGTCAAAATTGAGGCGCGTGCGCGCACATGACCAATGCAACGAGTGATGCGCCTTAATCGCATCAATTGCGCCGGCAACGACTACAGGATGATTGTCCAAGCCCAGGTAGGAGCAGCGCACGAAGTCAACTATCTCCGGCCGACTGTCGAGTGGACCGGTGCCCAAAGCAAAGCGGCGTCCAGTCGTGGAACGCCCCTGGACCGCCATGAGACCGGCCGCGTGGGCTGCATCAAAGTACGGCCGGCTCTTATTGATCATGTAGGCCGTATTCCGGAAATGTCCGATCGGCTGGCCACCGTTGGAAGGGGAGCTCCTTTGTTGCATCTCATTCTCCCATCTGCCAAGCATGCGCAATCGACCGGGCAGATCAGCGGGCACGACAAGTGCCTTCACTACGTCGGCCAGGACCGGAAGTCCTGTATGTACATCGTGAGGGCAACTAGATTGTGCCCCTTCATTTAGAGGACTTAAGCACCGACGATGTCGCTTGGCCAACTACCAAGTCGGATAGGCTGCGGCGCAAAGAGTTGAGTGTCACGCTTCCATGTCGGACGGGGCCACTGTCACTATAGGCGCGAGCGAAATGCCCCCCGATTCATCGCCCAAGCGGTGAAGTCATTCCGACTGCGGCGCTGCAGCTTGCAGCTGTCCTTGAAGACCAGCGCGATGCTTTTAGGGATCGCTACCCGGGCTCGTGTGATGTAAGTTTAAGAGGACAGCTGCCAAGAGGAAGCGACTGCAGCAGTTGTGGCGCTCTGGAAAACATCGCCGCAAATCAGCAGTGGGCTGCTTACGGAAGAATGCATGGCACCGATAGATCTGCACCGTGCCGGATCTGCAGCCCGCCGTCAACATAAGCTTGAAGCTGTTGCGAGCGATCACATGCTGTCGGCTTATACCTCAATCCGTTCCGTCCGGTTTGCTCGTCACCGTGGAGCTTCAGATGTAAGTGCTTGATCGCTCCCAGTTAGCTGCTGACGAACGGACGCGTAGGCATAGTAGCGACGTTGGCGATCGAGAATGCCCATAGCCGTGCGGCGCCTATAAAGAGACGCCCATAAAGATGAGCCACTTGAAACTTATTTTCTTGGAGCCACGCCATCGACCTTTTTTTGGCAGGATCCTGATTCCCATCTAGTTGCCGCAGAACGGCATTTTTGCCGAATGGGCGCCCCCACGTGAATTCATTCTGAATAAGTACCTATCGTCCAACAAACCCCGTTTGGGCGACCCACGGCATTGCTTTGCTGAACGAACGACCTGCCGCACATGTCGAGCCGGTCGCGCTCGCGTCCTGGCTAGCGCGGCGGAGTTGACCTAAGTTGAGAAAGCGATGCGAGAAGGGAGTACCCATTCACGAGCCAAACTAAGAACTCCATGCCCGTCACCCCACCAGGCCCGACAGTGATCGCCGCCGAGCCGCGGATTCGTCCGGTCCAACTAACCGACGGCGTTCTGGCTACCAGACACTCCCGGCTCGTCTCGCTGTGGCACCCCGGTGAGGCCTTCTTCCATCTCCATCAGGCAATGGACCGCAAAGCCGATCATCGCGCGCAACGACCGTAGGGCTGTGGAGGCGGCGGGCGCACCGGCCGCGCATTGCCGACCGACGTCCCAAACTGCCGAAGCTTCCGACGTTCCTCAATGAGGTCAGGACCGAGGGCCCATGCAGCCTTTCCGGCCCCACATGGCCCTAGCGGATGGCACCGAACGACCACTGGGCATCCCGACACTGGAGGACAAGGTGGCGCAGCCGTTCGTAAACTGATCAGAGTTGTGCACCTCACGCAACTTGCATCTCTCCGGTTCATCATTCGCCAAGTTTCGTGAAGAACGCCGGTGTCGCAAGTCGGCGAATAAGGCGAATCGTACCTCCCGGTTCAGTTCGGCCTTGTTCGCTATCTGAGGGTCGACGGGCGCATCATCCAGGTGCTGCTCGACCATCCCCGTCTGACCAGCACGGGTGGACCACTGGAGCGCCTATGTCAAGCCACCGGTCAGTGGGCCGAACAGCGCTGGCTTATTTCGCGACATCGCGTCTAGATGCGATTCATGCACATCCGACGTGGCCAGACCGTGACGATAACGCTGAAGGGACGTTAGCTTCGCGGCGGGAGTTCGGAAGTCGCCCTTCAGTGCTGTCGGTGCCCACGGGCGAGCGCTAATTACCGTACGTCGCACGCAGTAAAGTCAGCGGTCGTAATCCTTATGCCATTTTATCAACAGTTGGCTTATCATCCGGGCTGCTGCACATGTCCCTGGTTGCCAAGCCTTGGATCAGTTTGTGCTCGGTGTCCATAGTGGCTTGCTACGTCGTAGCCGCTGCTACTACCGCCTTAGGTAGTTATCGTCGGATTAGTGATGATCTATCTTTGCGAAAGCGAATTTCTCGCTCCCAAATGTATATCGAAATACTCAAGATGAGATGTCTGATGGCTGAATCTCGGCGATGCGGAGTCACCGGCGCGAAGCTGCGAATCGCAATTGGCAGAAAGCTCGCGGCCAATAACAAGCGCTTCCCGAGAGGGCTGACAGCCACGTGTCAACTACTCGATTGGGCCCCCTTTGCGCTCCCCCGCAAGATCTCTATTATGGCCGCAAGCCTCGGGTACGGGTGACGAGCATCAGCACCTACGACGCCTCAACCAAGGCTTATGTGCAATGACTCGTCTTCCGCCACCAACGGATGCTCCTGATCCGACCGAAGAGCTCTTCCATCCGGTTGTGCTCAATCGTGCCGATCGGATAACCGGAATGGATATTGGCGTGGCCGTCAACCGCCGAGCGGCTGTTCATATTAGTTTCCGCGACTTGCGACAGCCCGGCGCGTTCGCCGTGGACTACTACAAAGTTGATGGTATCTCAGCAGATATCGCCTCTCATGGTGCCGCCTGCCTTACCATTTTTCTCCACCGTTCCGACTGCGGTACTGTTCTCTGCCATGCCACCGGCTCCCGAGCTCCTCGAAACAACGATAGACGCATGGTCATCCCTGGTTGGCGGCTCTCTATGAGAGAACTTGCCATCGTTGACCGTCCTTTTAAGGACCAGCCGATTGTTGCAGTGGGTAATCGACAGATGCGTGTCTTTCTTGCATTTTGGTTCGCTATAAAAGCTGGATCGAAGTTTGCGCCGGACGCTATCGCCGTGGCCATTGCTAGACCGCGGATAACCGCCTTCGTTCAGCACAGAATCGTTCATTATTATCGATGTTTCGATGCCCGTGAGATAGGCCGGGAGGTGTTCGCCGGAAAGCAGGGTCTTCGTGTGCGGCAGGTTTGTCGCGTTCGCAAAACAATCGGTCCCCCTCTCGTCATTAGTTGGCCGACTCTGAGGCTTGCAAACCGTTGCATTCCACACCGGGTTATTCGACCGCAGCACGATAAGCGGTGGAATGGCGAATTACTGCCTAGTTGTTACATCAGACCACGGGCTCTCCTTATAAAGAGCAGCAGCAACAACAAGCTTTCCAGGGGCCGGGGAAAGGCAGCTACTTCCACCCTGCCACAGTCTCGCCAGCGGCTTGTCTGTGGACGTTCGGACCACCCAGTTGCTCAGATGGAATGCTTCAGCCCGCAATTCCTAATTATACTCCCTCGCACGCTCCTTGAATTCAAGGAGTTAAACATACAGGCACTCCAGTGGTCGCGCAAAAAGATCTCAGTAGCCTGATCGGGCGCGTGGTGGTCGATGTCCAACAAAAAGAAGGTCCACCATGATTCATAAGGTATTTGATCGCAGCGGCGCGATGTACGTCAAGACTGTGCTACGAAAGGGTCGCGGCGTATTTGCCAATGTTGCCTTCAAAACTGGTGATGTAATTGATCGAGCTCCAACGTGGGGATTTGGAGATGCTACAGCCGAGCTACTAGATCATACGGGACTCTTTGAGTACTACTTCGTGCGGCACGATCGGCACCTCAAAGGAGACTCTGTAATAGGCTACGTGGTTTTCGGGTGGATCTCAATCGTGAACCACTCCGTAAATCCAAATGCGCGAATAGTGTGGACCGATGAAAAGTCTGGCGCGTGGGTGAGCATTGTCGCAATAACGGATATAGAGGTGGATGAGGAGATTACACACCGCTACACGAACATCTCCGCTTATCCTCCTACCATCAAGTTCATCGAGTAGGCATACATCGTGGAAGCCAATCGAAACCCATTGAAGAGACCAGAGCTTTAAGTCCGATCCCCAAGGCTCCGAAGGCGCAGTGTGCATCCGTCGCGGTGCGACCTGATCCGAAGTAGCAACAGCCACCCGGACCTCACTCCCAGATAGACCGACGCTCAGACCGAGCCCGGCACCCAGAAGCGAGTGGACCAGCGCTGCGAAGCAGATCGCAGGACGCCAACGAATTGGCGGTCATCCGACGCTCCTCTGAATCCCGCCTAGCTTTTTTTGGCGGCGCTCGTCAAGGAGCGCCCGCGACCCTCCACTCCGGCAGAGCTCTATGTAGCGCGGCAATCTGGGTAGGAAGCGCATTGCCTCGCCTTAATCGTTACCGGATGCTGAGCCGTTGCCTCACGTAAATTGCTCCCCTGAATCGGGGACGAGCGGGGGCGCAGATGGGGCGGCTGAGCATGGCAACGCGGAAGGAACTGACGGCGGCGGCGGGCGTGCGTTATCGGCATTCGGATCGCGCGAAGAAGGCACGAATATTAGACGAGTTCGTCGACATCACTGGGTTTCATCGCAAGCATGCGATGCGACTACTTCGAGGCCAGGAAGACGCACGCCCAGGCCGACGGCCGCGACGTCGGATCTATAATGAGGCAGAACACAACGCGCTCGTGCTCCTTTGGGAAGCGTCAGATCGGATCTGCGGGAAGCGGCTCAAGGCGTTAATGCCTGCGCTGATAGAGGCGATGGAACGGCATGGCCACCTCGACCTTGCCCCCGAGATCCGCGCCAAGCTTTTGGCGATGAGCGCTGCGACGATTGACCGCGTATTGGTGCCGATCCAAGAAAAATTGGGTCGCAAGCGCCGGCGGCACACAGCGCATTCTCTGCGTCGCAATGTTCCAATACGGACGTCGGCGGATTGGAACGATCCGGCGCCAGGATTCGTCGAGGCTGACCTTGTAGCGCATAGCGGACCATCTGCGCGCGGCAGCTTTATCCAGACCCTCGTGCTCACGGACATTGCTACCGGCTGGACAGAGTGCGCTCCCCTGATCGTGCGCGAACAGACGCTGTTGAGCACGGTGCTGACGGAATTGCGCAAACATTTGCCTTTTGCGCTGCTCGGCCTCGATACTGACAATGATACGGTGTTCATGAACGAGACGCTGAAAGGCTATTGCGAGGCAGCCAACATTGTCTTCACGCGTTGCCGTCCCTACCGGAAGAATGACCAGGCGTTCGTTGAGCAGAAGAACGGCGCGGTCGTGCGCAGGATGGTCGGCTACCGTCGGTTCGAAGGCCTGGAAGCGGCCGAGCTGCTGGCAGAACTCTATCGAGCAGCGCGGCTGTTCGTAAACTTCTTCCAACCCTCGTTCAAGCTGATAGCCAAGCAGCGCGACGGTGCTCGTGTGCGCAAGACATACAGCGCGCCGGCAACACCCCACCAGCGCCTGGCCGCCGACGCCCGCACGCCTGACGCAGTCCGCCACCATCTCCAAGAAATCTATGCCGCTCTCGATCCGGTCGCGTTGTTGCGCGACATCCGCGACGCGCAGGAGCGCCTCGCGGCCCTCGCGGATACCCAACCAATCGTCCATCCTGCTGCGGCATCGCAATCGACCGATCGCTTCCTGGCAAGCCTGCGAACGGCCTGGAAGGACGGAGCTATGCGACCGACGGATCGGCCAATCGTGAAGGCGAAAAGAGGTCGGCGTCGTCCCGACCCGCTCATTCGCGCAACGCCAGATTTGCGAAAATGGTTTGAAGCCGAGCCCTGGCGGACTGGCAGCGAACTGCTCTCCCGCCTGCAGGTGGAATATCCTGGAGCCTACCCGAACAAGCTTCTTCGAACGCTTCAACGGCGGCTTAAATCCTGGCGCAGCGAGCAAGCGAATGCGCTGCTGTTCGCTCCTACGGAGAAAATGCCACCAAGGTCAGAGGTCACGACAACGCAATGATGTAGCGGCTGCCAGCGGAGGAGGCCGGGCGCTCCGAAACCCCGGCCATCTCCGCACCCGGCCTCCTCCTCAACCCAAGCCAGGAGCAAAATAAATGAGGCAACCGATCGCGCCCGGGAGCATCGATACGTGAGGCAATACGACTTCCATCCTGATCGCCGCGCGACACCTGCCGCGCGGCGATTAGGGTGGAAGTGGAGCGTCGACCAGGATGAGAGGCTACGCCGGGCTCGTGACGCAGGGAGGGCGTAGCCCGACCGGAGTTACGAGCCCGGCGTCGGCGCGATCCACAGCGGACCGCGCCGACTGGTGATCGCGGCCGGCTGGTTATGCAAGTGGTTCTTCCGCCAAGAGGAATCACTCGCGTGCCAGGCCGACACATTACCGATCACCAAATGAGGCTCTACATGAAGTACCGTCAGACCGATAGCCCACCCGTGGCCGCCGCCAAGGCGTCGTTCAGCACCTCGACCGCTTACCGGATCGAGAAGGATCGACGCCTTCCGTCGCAGAAGAAGGCTCCTCGCGGCCGTCGCCGGCCAGATCCCTTGGCCCGCGTATTTGAGACAGATATCGTGCCGATGCTGAAGGCCGCCGCCGGTGTGCGGCCGGTCACGATCTTCGAGGAGTTGCTCCGACGCCATCCCGAGCTCGGCGCCGGCATCCGTCGCACG
>NZ_LBJZ01000144.1:0-23936 GCF_028128935.1 Bradyrhizobium sp. CCBAU 11361 | reverse complement strand
AGTTGAGTGCTCGTGATCCTGTCCCTGCCGCCGTCCTTACCAAGTATAGCGCACGCTACCCTTACCGGCGTAGGAGCTGGTGACGTTGGAGAACTCGCCTTCAAACGTCGCCGCTGCCGACCAGCCATTTAGCCATTTCATCTCGATCGAGGCTGTGGTCAGGGCTGAATCGGAAGCTTGCGCCGCGCCATTGACGACGAAACTCGTGCCGGGCAACGACTGGAACGTCGCTGCGATCGAGCGATCCGGGTTGAAATCATGCGCCCAGGCCAGGCGGCTGCGAACAGTCAGTATGCCATTCGCGGCAGCGAAGGACTTGTCGTGCGAAGGCCGAGTTCGCTGCGCAGGTCGGTGACGCTCTTCGCAGCGTAGGCCAGCGCAAAGTTCTGCGTGCCCGTCACCACGCTCTCGGCGTAGGCCGGCAGGTCGAAGGTCGTAAACTGGCCGGCCGCGTAGGGTGTGATTCCGACGCCGCCCACCCATGGCGCAACGAAGCGATGACCGCCTTCGAGGCGTCCGGAATAGGCGTTCGCGTCGAATGCCGCGCGAAGATGATCGATTCCTGCTACCGTCACGCTGCGGTCGGTGGAGATGCTCTGCCAGCCGTAGGCGAGAGCAGCGGTGATGTAGGCGCTGCCCGCGGTATGGCGGACGTAAGCGCCGGCCTGGAAGAGGTCGGATCGGCCGCTGCCGAGATTGTTCACGCTGAAGCTCGTCCCGCCGCCGGCCAATGCGAAGCCCGCCAGCGTGTTCGGCGAAAACAGATAGTCCGCACCGACCGCCGTTCCAAAGATGCGGCTGGTGGTGTCGTTCGAGCCGACGACCGCATTGCCGGTCGTCGATTGCGAGCCGCCATAACCCGCGGCCCACACGCTCCAGCGCTGCACGAAGGTCGTCGTCGGCGCCTTGGTGAGCATCGCGAAGGCATCAGTCTTCCTGCGCGCGGCATACGCGCTCGCTTGGTCGCTCTCTGCCGCGTAGCCCGTCGGCGAGCTTGCGCCGTTGATGCCATTGCCTCGTCCCGCGGGGGGATCGGTGAGCAGGCCCATGAACTGACTCATGGCGGTGAACGTGCTCTGCTGCGATCCGGTCGCGCTCTCGCCTGATGCTTGCGTCAGGCCTGCGGCCGTCAATCCACCAAATGTCAGGGGAATGCTGCCACCGCTATTGAAGTAATTTGAGATCGCGTTGCCGACCGCTTGCTGGTTGCCGTTGTTCCCCGGCGCAGCAAGAGCGAGCGAGAGGGTCAGGAACGCATCGTTGGCGTCATAGCTCAAAGCCGCCTTGAAGGTAGACGGCAGGTTGGTGTTGACGGAACCGAAACTGCCGGTGACGCCGCCGCTTGCGGTCAGAATGATGTACTTCTTGAAGACATAGCCGCCATTGGCGAGGTTGGCGTCGACGGTTGCGCCGCCAAGCTGGGCCGAGCCGGTTATCGTCGCAAAAGAGGCCGTCGAGGGATTGAGATAGACGGCGTAGCGCGCACCGGACGCGAAGGCCAGATTGCCGGCAACCGTCATCGAGGTGCCGGGAACGTTGATGGTGCCGGGCGCGAAAGTGCCGCCCGAATTGACCGTCGTGTCGCCGACCGATCCGGTGCCGGTCAGCAGACCTCCCGCGTTGACCGTCGAATCGGATACCGAGCCTGTCACGTTGAGTGTGCCGCCGTTGACCGTCACGTCGCTGCTGGTGATGGCGCCAGTCACGCTCAGCGTGCCGCCACTGATCGTCGTCGCGCCAGTGTAGGTGTTGGTGGCGCTCAGGATCGTCGTTCCGTTCTCCACCTCAACGCTACCTGCGCCTGTGATCGTGGGCGCGAATGCGTAGCTGTTCGATGTGTGATTGAAGACGACCGATCCCGTGCCTGCGCCGAACGTAACGGTGGGCACATTTAGTGTGCCCGGCGCGGCGGCCGCTGTGCCGGGATCTCCGCCGATGACGATCTTCGACAAGGAGCCCGTCTGGCCGGCTACCGAAGCTGATGTTGCGGTGACCTGGCCTCCATTCCGCAATGTCAGTGTTCCGTCGCCCTGATTGCCGACCAGAAGTGCACCGCTAATGCTCCAGGCAGAAGATGCTCCCGTCACCAGAACGTCGCCAGTCGTGTGTCCGCCGACGCCATTCACGCCGAGCATTGCGCCGCCCGATTGTACGAACCCTCCATCTTCGATCGTTAATTTGCCGTGCCCCAAGGCGCCGATTTGCATCGCGCCTGTAACTGTCCACGAAGACCCCGCACCTGAAACCAGCGCCGTCGCTGTCCCCATCGGCTGAATTGCGCTAGCGGCGACCACGAAATCAGCGGTGCCATTCGTGGTGACAGTCCCGCCGTTGCGGATGATGAGGTTAGCAGTGCTATTGATGCCTCCGAGTCTCATGTCAAAGCTGCTCGTGAAACTTGAACCCGGTCCGTCCACGATCAGATTGACGGTTGCACCCGCTGTGCCGATGGCGTTGGCGACGTTGTTGGAGCTGACTGCAGCTCCATTCTCGATGGAGAGTGTGCCGTTGCGAAAGTCGGTGATGCCGTTGATCGACCAGGTTGTGCCGGCGCCAGTGGCGGTGATCAGTCCCTGACTTGTCGACGATCCCATGGTTGCTGCGGCTGAGTTCGCGGTGCCATTGATGACCGCCGGGTTGGGCGTCGTCGTGTCCACCGTGACGAGAGTCACCGCACTGGGGACCCCCGCGGTCCAGTTCGTCGCATCGAACCAATCTGTAGAGGTTGCCCCAGTCCAGGTCGACTGCGCCATTGCAGCTGACGACATCACGGTCGCGAGAGCGGCACTCGCGATCCAGACCAAGCGATGTCGAGCGATAGGCGATGAACTCTGCCGGGCGGACGTGATGATATTGGTTCGACCAGCGCGTACAGAAGAGCGGAAGCCGATGGGGCTCCCCGAAAAACCGGTCACCGATTATTCCCAACATGGCCGCCGGGTACGACCGACCATGCCCTTACCTGTCATTGCAGCGGGAATTATATGAGGAGTGGCGCGAGCGGTACAACACTGGCGAGCTCGCGGCGCGCCGTGCTGCCACGATTCGCACCGCTATTTCGGGCACTGTAGCTCCCGGAACACACAGGCGCATCCCCTCGCGCGCGATCGCGCTGCACGGCCGCGAGGACAAAGCCTAGCTCGCCGCTTCCGGCACCAGCGCCTTCGTCGGCCCGAACAGCTCTTCGAACGCTTGCCGAAGCGCGACGTCGACATCGGCCATCGTCACGAGCTGGCCGAGATCGACCAGCGAGGTGACGCCGTAGCGCGCGTCAGTGACACCGCAGGGGACGATGCCGGCGAAATGCGCAAGCTCCGGCTCGACATTGATGGCGATGCCGTGGAACGAGACCCAGCGCTTCAGCCGGACGCCGATCGCCGCGATCTTGTCTTCGTGCTCGGACCCCTTGTCGGGGCGCTTCACCCAGACGCCGACCCGGTCCTCGCGCCGCTCGCCGCGGACGTTGAAGGCGGCGAGCGTCTTCAGGATCAATTCCTCCAGGCTCGCGACATAGGCCCGCACGTCCGGCCGGCGCCGCTTGAGGTCGAGCATGACGTAGGCCACCCGCTGGCCGGGCCCATGATAGGTCAGCTGCCCGCCGCGCCCGGTGGTAAAGACCGGGAATCGGGAATCGAGCAGGTCGGATTCCTTGCCCGAGGTGCCGGAGGTGTAGAGCGGGGGGTGTTCGAGCAGCCAGACCAGCTCCGGCGCCTCGCCGGCCGCGATCGCGGCGACCCGCGCCTCCATGGCGGCCACGGCCTCCGGATAGGGCACCGGCGCGTCCGAGATCCGCCACTCCACGGGCGTGCCCGCGGAGGCGGAAAACGACGTCAAATCGAGGTCTTGACGCTGGTCTTGGCGGGGGTTGTGCGGCGAATTAACCATTGGCTAACCATAACGTGGTGATGATTGCAGGTGCAAATGCCAGTCTCAAGTTGCGGCGGTCCTGACAGTGCCCACTCTCGATAAAGTCACCGTGGATCTCATGGTCGTCCTCGGGACGACCACCATGCCGATCCATCAGGTATTACGTCTTTCCCGCGGCGCCATCATCGAGCTGGACGCAACCGAGGCCGACGAGGTCAAGGTTTTGGCCAACAACCTGCCGGTCGCCTCCGGCGTCGTGCTGGTCGACCGCAACCGGATCGCGGTCGAAGTCAAGCAGATGCTGCCGCGCACCGCCGGCACGCGGTAGCGGCCAGGGCAGGCGGCCGCGGCCGGGACAGGCGGTCGCGGGCACCCGATAGGGCCGGACCGGGGCAGGGCGGAACTTTCTTCCCAAGCTTGTGGAATTCGGGGCCTTTGCAGGCTTGTACCCCTCTGATGGATTTGTTAGATCGGCGCCGTTGATCCGGCAGGCCTCAAGCCTTAAGCCGGCATCCCCAAAGCGCTCGTGGCGGAACTGGTAGACGCGCTGCCTTGAGGTGGCAGTGAGTAAAATCGTGGGGGTTCGAGTCCCTCCGAGCGCACCATAAGCCCACATTCCTATTGAAATGATTAGGCTTTTTTTCCGGGTGCCACCCCGGGAATGTTCCTCCGTTCCCGTGCGGCGTTCGCAGGTTGTTCGCTTCGGCTGCCCGTAGAACGTCGTCGAGTGATCGGCTCTGATCGAACGCGACGATCTTTTCCATGCCGCTGACGCCGAACTTCTCTCGATTCGCCTGAGCGATGTAATGCGCGGGCATTTTCGGACCGTTGGGTTGTCGGTCGAGCCGATGTCGAACCGTCGCGTCATATCGGGAAGCGGCGAGTGCAGAAACGCCTGAGCGCGGTTGCACTTGAGTTCTCTAACTAGATCCAGCTGCCTACCGCGTTGGTACGCAGTGCGCTGAGTGGTAGCGCGCTAACGCCGCCGAGTAGGCTTCTGGGAGAGAAAGAGCGCGACATAGGCCAGAAGGTCTTCCATGAACTGCTTGGCCAAGCGCGATAGCGGGCGGTGTTGCGAGTGCACGACACGGTAGCCAACGTCGATGCTCGGCTTGAATGGGCGGATCGCGACTCCACGTCCCAAAAAATCGCGGGCGCTGAAAGGGTCGACGATTGTCACGCCCGCGCCTGCCAGAACCAGCGAGCACGCGCTTGTAGATAGAGAAGCTACAATCATCCGCCGATATTGAATCGATCTAAGCGCTGTTTCGACGCCATGTCGAAGATCGCTGCCCGATCCAAGCATGATGATAGATTCGTTGACCAAATCCGAGGCTCGAATTGCCGTACATTTTGTGAGCCTATGACCGTTCGGTAATACGACAACAGCCGATGCCGTGATGCTGGAAAAGCTTACGGAGGATCGCTCCGCCGATGCCATACACACACCGATGTCATAGCGGCCGCCGGCGACCCGCTCTACGACCGAGTGTGAGGGGATCCCGTCGAGCTGAATGTCGACGTCCGGACGGTTTCGGCAGAAGTCAGCAATAAAGTGGGGCAGGAAATGGATCGCCATTGCAGGCATAGCGGCAATGCGGAGCGATCCGGAACGCTTATTTCGCAGATTCTCGGCATGGGCCGTTAAACGGTCCAGCCCGAGGAATGTGCGCTCGACTTCGGCCAATAGATCGTTCGCTTCAGCAGTTGGAACGACTTGATTTCCCCGACGATGGAAGAGCGTTAGGTCAAGCACGTATTCAAGATCGCGGATCAAACGGCTCACGGCCGGTTGAGTGATGTGCAGCGTTTCGGCCGCGGCGGTCATCGCGCCGGTCAGCATCACCGCTCGGAAAGCTTCAACCTGCCGACTGTTTATCCTCACGAGCGCTCCACCATAACATTTTTGTATTTACGACAGGTGCTTATGAATTTGAAGCCTACGAAACACCTTGGTAGGCAGTCACATACTGCCCGATCGAGCACGGGTGGTCCATCGAGTCCAATCCGGCCGAACGCAAATCTGTCGGACAACCTTGAGGGGAAAAAATGAAGCTGTTGCACACGCCACGACCGGAGAGCCACGTGGCGGCCCATGCGTCTTCCAGCAGAATAACCGCGTTGCAATCCATCTTTGCAGCTGTCGGCTTCGGTCTATTGGGGATCACGGCAGCATCGGCTCATGTCACCCTCGAGCCGCAGCAAGCGATCGTCGGATCAGCCTACAGAGCTGTTGTAATAGTCCCCCACGGCTGCGCTGGCTCTCCGACGCTTAAGCTCCGGGTCCAAATCCCGAACGGAGTCATCGCTGTCAAGCCGCAGCCAAAAGCCGGTTGGACACTTGAAACTGTGAACGGCAAGTACGGTCAAACCTTTGACTATTTCGGAACGCCGATCAGCGAAGGTGTGAAGGAAATTGCCTGGAGCGGAAGACTGCTCGACGAAAACTACGATGAATTCATCTTCCGCGCCTATCTCACGTCGGACCTGCAACCCGGTACCAAGCTCTATGTACGAGTCGTCCAGGAGTGCGAGAAGGGCATCTCTCGCTGGATTGAAGTGCCGACGAACGATACGTCAAGCGACGAGTTCAAGTTCCCCGCTCCAGCCGTACAACTCATTCCAAGAAGTAGCGTTCCGGCAGTGCAGCATCCGTCGCCCGGAGCTTGGTGATGGCCTTTGTCGCATGGTTCTCGCGCCTGCTCGTCGTGTTGCTCCTGACAGTCACGGGCGCGGGCCAGGCATTGGCGCATGCTGCGCTTGTTTCCACCTCTCCGAGGGACGGAGCGATCGTTGCCGGGCAGCCGTCGGAGCTGACCTTGGCTTTCACCGAACCGGTTTCTCCGATTACGCTGAAACTGATCGGCCCGGATGGTTCGGCGTCGATACTTGAACGCTCTGCTCTGCGCGATAAGACTCTCGTTGTCACACCTCCAGCTGGCCTCCGCGACGGAACGCATGTTTTGAGTTGGCGTGTCATTTCGGAGGACGGCCATCCGGTCAGCGGTTCAGTTCTATTCTCGATTGGGGCGCCGACGGCTACGCCGTTGACTAACGAGGCCAAGGCTGATGGACCCGTCGTAACCGCGATCTGGTTCGCTAAAGTGGCGCTCTATCTAGGACTCTTCTTCGGTGTCGGTGCATTGGCCTATAATTTCGGGGTGTCGCCACTACCGTCCGCCGCGGAGCGTATAGCTGGTTGGTTGATGGTCGTCGGCTTACTGGCAGCGATCTCCTCTCTCGGCCTTCAGGGACTAGACGTACTAGGAGTGCCGCTGGGCGAGATCGGTAAGTTCGCGCCGTGGACTGCAGGCCTCCACACCTCATTCGGTCTAACAGCAATCATAGCCGCGGCAACCTTCATGGTCGGCTTGGCGTCCCTACTCGTCCGTCATAAGGGTCTCGGTAACGTGCTGGCTTCTCTCGCCGTCCTTGGCGTCGGCGCCGCCCTCGCAGCGAGCGGCCACGCGAGCGCAGCTTCACCGCAATGGCTGACCCGCTCTGCCGTTTTCGTCCACGCTATCGCGATTGCCTTCTGGACCGGTGCCCTTATTCCTCTGGCCGTAGTGTTATCCCGCCGCGACCCCGGTTCGGTTGATGCCCTGCGGCGGTTCTCGCGCGCTATACCCTTTTTCGTAGCTCTTCTTGTTATCGCTGGCAGTCTGCTCGCAATTATTCAGGTAGAGACACCAACTGCTCTGTGGACGACCAGTTACGGGCGCGTTCTTCTCATCAAGCTCGCAATGCTGGCGGGGCTTTTTGGCCTGGCCATCGTAAACCGTTACCGTTTCACGCCTCTAGCAGAAGCTGGACATTTCGAAGCCACAGGATCGCTAACCAGGTCGATCAAGATTGAGGTTGTACTTGTTTTGGCAATCTTGGCGGTGGCAGCTGTCTGGCGCTTCACTGTTCCGCCGCGAGCGTTAACCGCAGCCAAGGTGGCGCCTGCGCATATCCACATTCATTCGGAGAAAGCCATGGTCGACGTATCGATCATGCCTGGACGAGTCGGCCCGGTCACGGCCTCGATCGATACTATGACCGGTGAAGGCGACGTCCTGAAGGCTAAAGAGGTCCGCCTTATGGCAGCGAACCCGGCAGCCAGTATTGAGCCGATTGAGCGCCAAGCCTCTCAGCAGCCTGACGGTACTTGGCTGATAACGGATCTAACGCTGCCAATGGCCGGACGATGGAAAATAGACGTCGAAATTCTGATCGGCGATTTTGAAAGCACCCGAGTGTCGGGAATGGTGGAGGTGCGGCAATGATTTCATTCGGACACTCAACTGTTGAAATTGAAAACGAGATGAGCCGGCTTAAGTCGCCACGCAGGGTTGGACTCGTCTAATGTGGCTTATCGAATTCGCCGTCGTTCTCTGCTGCATCTTTGTTGGCGCAAGATTAAGCGGAATTGGGATCGGATTGGCCGGCGGCTTCGGCTTGCTGATCCTTGTCTTCTGTTTCGGGTTGCAGCCGACGTCTCCACCGATCGACGTTATGCTGATCATCCTGGCTGTCATCACGATGGTTTCGACGATGCATGCGGCGGGTGGATTGGACTACCTTGTTGATCTGGCCGAAAAGATTCTTCGCAAGAATCCGGCAAGAATTACCCTAATAGCTCCCGTGGTTACCTATTGCCTCTCGTTGTTCTGCGGCACGGCTTACGTCGCGTTTTCCTTGTACCCCGTCATCGTGGAAGTCGCGTACGACGCAAGAGTCAGGCCCGAGCGCCCTCTGTCCATAGCTACGGTAGCGGCGTCGCAGGGAGTCACGGCAAGCCCCATGAGCGCAGCAACTGCCGTCTTGATCGCGCTGGTCAGTCCAGAAGGAATCACCATCGGCCAGATTCTGCTGGTCTGTGTCCCGGCCGGGCTGCTCGGCGTGCTAGTTGGGGCATTGTCGGTCTACCGACGCGGGTTTGAGCTCGACAAGGATCCAGAGTTTCAACGAAGGCTGGCAGCTGGAGAGATAGCGCCGCCGAGAGAGACGAGGGCCCGCACAGTAGCTTACGAAGCCAAGCTCTCGGTTGTCTTCTTTGCGGTCGCGGTTGTGAGCATCGTCACTTTCGGATCGATGCCGATGTTTCTGCCGTCGTGGGCTGTCAAAGACGAGATTGTCAGGCTCTCGATGCCTAACGCGCTAGAAATGATCATGCTGAGCTTTGCATTCCTCACGACAATCCTGCTGAGGATCAAGACTGAGAAGATCGTCAATAGCTCGATCTTTAGAACCGGCCTGGTGGCGGTGGTAGCAATCTTCGGCATTGCATGGATGGTCGATACCTTTTTCAGCGCGAACCGAGCCTTGCTAGTCGATACGCTCGGACAACTCGTCAGGTCTTATCCCCATCTATTCGGCTTGGCTCTGATGGCGATGGCAGCTCTGGTCCTAAGCCAGGGAGCGGCGATCCGGGCCCTCGGTCCGTTGGGACTAACGCTGGGTATCAGCGCAGGTCACATGGTGGGGTTCTTTCATGCTGCATCAGCCGTCAACATTATTCCAGCCACTGGAGCGGTGATCGGCTCGGTATCGATCGACCGGACAGGCACGACGAAAATTGGAAAATTCATCTTTAACCACAGCTTTCTAGTGCCGGGGCTGGTCTCGACAGTCTCGTCAGTTCTCGTGGCTTACGCGATTGCGTCCGTCCTCCTGGGGGGGACACCAAAGGGATGACGAAGGTCAGCGGAGAAGCTCCGCACCGTCGTCTCTGCGCCAACTCGGGTCGAAAGACCCGTCATGCTGAACGCGCAAGTGCGCGTCATCGTGCCAGACCGCCTAACCTCAGTAATTCATCCTTGTCGTACAGGAGACTCTAAATATGAGAGAGCGTGTCAAGCTGCCGCCGTCAAAGGTCGTGGTGGACTATCTCATACGTCCCAGGCTCGATGCTGGTAGCAACGCTTCCTTCGAAGCGATAATGGATCTAAATCGCGCACATGTGGTGATGTTGGCGGCGCGAAGGATTATCAAGCAAGAGACCGCAAGAACGCTGATCCGCGTTCTTGAAGATGTCCGTGGTGCCGGTCCGGCCGAGGTCACATGGGATCCAGCGCTCGAAGAAGCTTATTATAACCTCGAGGCGCATATTATCAAAAAGGTTGGACCCGCGATCGGCGGGCAGATGCATACCGGAAGAAGCCGTAACGATCTAGGGGCAGCCTTGACGCGCATGTCCGCGCGCAGCCAGTTGCTTTCGCTTGCGACGCTTCTGCATTCGTTGCGTGAGGAATTGCTCCTCTTGGCCGAGGCTCACGCCAGTACGATTGTGACCGGCTATACTCATATGCAGCCAGCGCAACCTACTACCTTGGGCCACTACTTTCACGCGGTCGCTCACGCCTTGGAAAGGGACGAACTTCGGTTGCAGCAAAGTTATGAAGTAGTGAACCGTTGCCCATTAGGAGCTTGCGCATTCAATACGACGGGCTTTCCGATCGACCGACAGATGCTTGCGGAACTCACAGGATTTTCGGACCTGGTGGAAAACTCGATCGATGCGGTGGCGAGCCGAGACTACGTTCCGCAAATTCTGGCGGCATTAGCGATACTGGCCGTCAACCTGAGCAGGCTGGCACAAGACTTATACACGTGGGGGACGGATGAGTTTGGTTGGCTCGAAATCGGTGACGACGTCGCTACGACATCGAGTATCATGCCTCAAAAGAAGAACCCGATAACGCTCGAGCATATTCGAAGTAAATCATCTCATCTCATCGGCGCCACCACCGCGTCACTTGCTGCGCAGAAAGGTGTTCCGTATGGCCATTTGCGCGACATTTCTCTCGAATCGGTACATCCATTGCGCGAGGGTCTCAAAGAAGCTGAGGCGGTCCTATGTCTGACGACGGCGACGCTTCGCTCCCTGAAGATCAAGGGCGATGTCGCGGATAAGCGGGCGGCTGAGAACTTCTCCACTGTGACCGAGTTGGCCGATGTGATGGTTCGAGAGACTGAAATCTCTTTCCGGGAGGCCCATATAGTCGTCGGCTCCGCTGTGAGCGAGTTGTACGCTCAGGGAGCAAACTCTACAGATCTCACGATTCAACTACTGGACCGGATTGCCGAGGAGCGTTTTGGGCATCCGTCGGGCCTGTCCGAAAACTCTCTCCGGCAGGCGTTGTCGCCCGCAGCCAACGTGGCCATCCGGCGTGTGAGTGGTGGACCCGCGCCGTCCGAGGTTCTTCGTAGCATCGAGGCCAGCAAGGAGCGTTTCACGACCCAGCAGACGTGGTGGTACGAGCAGAAGGCGAGACTTGAGACGGCGCAGCGACGTCTGGATGCGGCTGCGGCCAGCCTTGCCGCAACGTGAGGGGGCTAGGCCGGTGGGCGGATCCGGCGGAGCGACGCAAGCCAGAGGTCGTCCTCTCTGCAGACTCGCACGGGTGGCCTTGGGGACGATTTCAAAACGGCATCTCTTCAAAGGTGCTTTTGGGTTTGAAATGCACCTTATGCTGGAAAGGATCGTGATAACCCATTGAAATCGCATCAAATGCGACCGCCCTCCGAGCGCACCACAAGGCCGGATTTGGCTTTGAAATCCCTGAAGTTTTTCTGATGTAGGCCCGGGACTGGCACCACGCCGGTCCTCTTCCGCGCGCAGCTTGCGTCGGTCGGAGCCGTCGCGTGAGCCGTCCGATCGAACGCGGCGATCTTCCTCATGATTCCGCTGACGCCGTCGATCGATCCCACGATTCGCCGGCGTGATGGCGTGCACTGGTGGCGGGGCTTCGCCACCGCGGATGACCGCGGAACGATGGCTGTCGGACGCGCATTGCAGCCGATGAGCTCGCCGCGGAGATGCCGTCGCGCGGCCATGCGTCTGACGGTGGAGGACGATGAGGGAAAGTGCGTCTGAAATTGCCGACATCCGAGATGCGGTTCACCTCTGCATCGACATGCAGAACATCTTCGCTCCTGGCGGTCTCTGGGCGACGCCATGGATGGAACGGGTGCTGCCGGCGATCGTCTCCATCGTTTCCCGCCGCCAGGCCAGAACGATCTTCACGCGCTTCATGACCCCGCAGGATCCGGAAGATCGTCCCGGACAGTGGCGGAGCTATTTTCGTCACTGGAGCCAGGCGACCCGCAGGCACTTGCCGCCATCCGCGCTCGATCTCGTGCCGGTCCTGAGCCGGTTCGTTCCTCCAGCCGCTGTCATCGACAAGCCGGCCTATTCCGCATTCAGCAATCCTGCGCTTGCGGGCCTGTTGCTCGAAAAGAACGTCGGGACGGTGGTGATCACGGGGGCGGAGACGGATGTCTGCGTTCTGTCGACGGTCCTCAGCGCAGTCGATCTCGGCTTCAGGGTCGTCATCGTCGGGGACGCGCTGTGCAGCTCGTCCAATGTCGGGCACGATGCGCTGATGACCATGTATCGCACCCGCTTCCACGGCCAGGTCGATCTGGTGACCGCGGAAGAATTGGCGGAGTTCTGGCGGGAGTAGGGTGATGACCCGCCCCCTTCAGCCATATTCCTCGCCGATCCCGTATTCCTTGTAGATCTGAAGCGGGTCCGACTCCGGAAACAGGCGGCATTTGGCCTGGGCGAGGTGCAGGCTCACCGCCGCGGGCTCCTTGCCGCTGGAGAGCATCTTGCGGATGTCGTCCATATGCGCGCTTGGCTGGTGCTTCGGCTCGAGCTGCTCCAGCGCGACCAGCGCGGTCGCGAGGGCCTCGGTCAGAACCCAGTCGTCGTGGCCCGTGATTCCCTTCTTCGGCATCGGCAGACCCCACGTGTGGCGGCGATCCCAGTCTATCGCGACTTCTGCCAAATCGCCATTGAGCGTTGCGGACACCCGCGTACGGAACAGGCCGGCCGTCGTGGCCCGGCTTGCATTATGGCCGCGCGTGGCTAAAAGGCGGCGAGTTGTGGGCGGATAGTATCTTTGTTGAAACCAAGTTGGCGTAGACGGGCCTGCGCGGCATTCAGGCCGGCTGTTCCGGCCTGGGTCCCATATCCCCGAATTCGCAGCACGACCCGCTTGCGCGTCTTCTCTGGGCTGGAGCCAGTATGGTCTTTCTAAGCTTCGTCTACCGCTTCGTGACCAACTTCGCGTTCATGGCGATGGTCTATTTCAGCCTCAACTTCCTGGAGAAATATCAAAACCGGGCGATCGTCGCGATCCTGGTGCTGGTCTATACCGGCATGCGCGCGGCCTCGACGCTGCGTGCGTTCTACTTCTTCCAGAAGATCGAGAAGCTGGAAGCCGAGACCAAGCGCCTTCAGGCCCCGATCAACGACGGCTCGGGCGGAACCTCGACGCGCAAGCAGATCGTGGTCGACGTTGCGCGGCTGCGCCGCGACGGCGAGCTCAAGTCCTATATGGACCTGTTTTTCCTGGCGCTGATCGTGCTGCTCTGCGTCGCCAACATCATGCGGCAGTAGAGCTTACTGCGCGCGCTTCTTCAGGCTGGCCACGCGGGTTGGACGCGGCGCGGCGCCCTGGGCAGTGCCCTTGGGAGCAGCGCTCTTGGGGGCAGTGTTCCTGGCGACCGTGCCCTTGGTCTGCGCGGCATGCTTCGGTGCGCCGTGCGCAGCGTGGGCGGTTCGGTGTGCCTGCGACTTGGCAGCCTTGCCCTTGGCCACACGGGGCGTCTCGGCCGCCATTGCCAGCCGTGTCGCGGCACGCCGTGACAACGTCGTGGACAGCAAGACCTCGACCGAGCCCTCGGGAATCGCGAACAGATCGCGGTCGGGCACGGGCAGGGTGGCGGCGACATTCGCCTGCGCCATGGTCCGGCGCGGCAGCAGCGGCTGATGCCCGGTCTGCGCATCGAGATCGGCAAGCGATGGCGCCGAAAGCGTCTGGGTCTGCGTGAACACGAAGTTCGGTACGGCCGGCCAGCGTGCGATCGGCACGGTCTCGGTCGGCGGATGCAGCAGCCATTCCACCGGTGTGGTCGGCGTCGCCGGCCGCTCCGCGGTCGCAGGCACCACATGCACGATGCGATAGCCGCGCGCCTTCAGGTCGCGGATGATCTTGGGCAGCGCCGCCACCGTGCGGGCCTGGATGTCGTGCAGCAGCAGGATGCCCTTGCCCTTGGCCTCCAGCCGCTGGATCGCAAGCTGGTAGACGCGATCCGACGACACATGCCGCCAGTCGTCGGCCGGGAAATCGGCGCTCCAGACCTGGATGCCGCGCGAGATCAGGTAGTTCTCGACGCCCTCGGCGCGCATCAGGCCGGGGATGCGGAAGAACGGCGCGAGCTTGGACGGATCGGTCATCGCGGCCGACGTCCATTCGATGCCGCCGTTGATCTCGGGCTCGAATTTTTCGATTCCCATCCGGTCGAACGTCAGCGGATGGTTCATGCTGTGCGTGCCGACGGTGTGGCCCGCCGCCACCAGCTTGCGCACCCCTTCCGGGTTCGCCTTGGCCTGGCCGCCGATGATGAAGAAGGTCGCCTTGATACACTCGTCGGCGAGGATCTGGAGCACCTGGTTGGAATATTTCGGCAGCGGACCGTCGTCGAAGGTCAGGACGACCTCGTGGTCCTTCAGCGGCAGCGTCTCGCGGTACTGCATCGTGCCGATGCGCGGATGCTCGTGCGGATCGACCACGAGGGTGCGGGAGGTCCCGAGCGCATCCGGGTGGCCGGGGCAGTCAGCTGCAAAGGCCGCCGGTGTGCCAACGGTCAGCAAGCCCAAACAGAGGACGATCCACGATCGCGTCCGAACAACAACGCTACTTCCGATCATGAAACCCGTCTGCCCTCATACGCGATTGCCGCCATAGTAGGTCGGAGACATCAGGAAACGGTTCAGGCACCAGAACTTTTCCCATGACGCGCCCGCCTCAATACTTGCATGGCGTATCATGAACAGAGTGTTAATAGGGCCCAAATCACCCCATTTTGCGCTGCCGTGACATTCCGGCATCAGCGCGTGTCGGCATTCTTCTGCGCTGCTCCCGCCGGGACGATGTGAACCACCCGATAGCCGTTCTCCTTCAGATACCGCAGGAAGGCCGGCATGATCGCAGCCGTGCGCGCCTTGGGATCGTGGAAGAGGATGATACCCTTGCCGGCGGCGGCGAGGCGCTCGGTGACCAGCTTCAGTTCCTGCTCCGGCGTTATCTCCTCCCAGTCGCTGGCCCAGAGATCGGCCCCGAACACGACGATGCCGCGCGACTGGAGCAGGTCGAGCTCGGCTTGCGTCGACTCGAAATAGGGGAAGCGGAAGAACGGCGTCGAGGGCGTCGTGGTCGAGGTCCCGTGCAGCGCCATCTCGTCGGCGGCGATGCCGCGGTCGATCTCGGCCGTGGCCTTGTCGAACGGGATCCGCGCCATGAACGGGTGCGACCAGGTGTGGTGGCCGATGGTGTGGCCCTCGCGCGCGATGCGCTTGACCATGTCAGGGTGTTCGGAGGCGTGCTGGCCGATCAGGAAGAAGGTCGCGCGCGCGCATTCCAGCGCCAGCGCCGCCAGCACCTTCGACGTCGTCGGCGGATGCGGGCCGTCGTCGAAGGTCAGCACGACCTCGCGATCGGCAAGCGGCAGCGTCTGCGGAAAGCTCTTCAATCCCACGCGCGGCGTGGCCTTGGCGTCGACGCTCAGGACGCGCGAGGTGCCGAGCGCATCCTTGCGCGGGCACTCGGCGGCCTCAGCCGAGGCGACGCCGGCGAGGGCCGCGAGCACCGCACCCGCCGACATCGATGTCCACCTCAGTCGAAGCATCTTTGCCATTGCGCTCGGAGTTGCCTTGTGGGTATTGCCTGAACCATCAGCTCATACCACTCGTTCCAACCTGTCAAACGGCGAGGCGCGCCATGGACGAACATATGGACGGTGCCCCATCCGCCGAGGCCTCGGTACTCGACCACGTGCCGATGCGCAATGAAGACGGCGAAATTCGTCACGAATTCGTCGAGGAAATTGCCCGTGCGATCGCGGCCGGCGACAGTGCGGCGCTGCGCGCCTGCGTTGCCGAGCTGCACGAGGCCGATCTCGGCGACCTGATCGGCGCATTGGAGCCCGACGACCGCGTCCGCCTGGTCGAGCTCACCGGCCGCGACTTCGACTTTTCGGCGCTGAACGAAGTCGACGAGAGCGTCCGCGAGGAGATCCTCGATGAGCTGCCGCCGGAGACGGTCGCGGAAGGTGTCCGCGAACTCGAATCCGACGACGCGGTCGAGCTGCTGGAGACGCTCGACGAGGACGAGCAGGAGGAGATCCTCGAGAAGCTGCCCTTGCGCGAGCGCGTCGCGCTCGAGCGCAGCCTGCTGTATCCGGAAAATTCTGCCGGTCGCCGGATGCAGACCGAGTTCATCGCCGTGCCCCAGGATTTCACCGTGGGGCAGGCGATCGACTACATGCGCGAGACGCCGGATCTGCCCGACCGCTTCTACGAGATCTATGTCGTCGACAAGGACCAGCACTGGCAGGGCGCGGTCTCGCTCGACGTCCTGCTCCGCGCCCGCCGCCCGGTGGCGCTTGCCGAGCTGACCGACGAGGATCGCCGCCGTGTCTCCGTCCTGGAGGACCAGGAGGAGGTGGCGCGGATGTTCGGCAAGTACAACCTCGTCGCAGCGCCCGTGCTCGACACCCAGGACCGCCTGGTCGGCGTCATCACCGTGGACGACGTCGTCGACGTCATCGAGGAAGAGGCGGCCGAAGACCTCAAGGCGCTCGGCGGCGTCACCAGCGACGAAGAACTCTCCGACACCGTGTTCACCATTGCGCGCGCCCGGTTCAACTGGCTGCTGGTCAACCTCGCCACCGCCTTCCTGGCGTCCTCCGTGCTCGGCCTGTTCGAGGGCCAGCTGGAGAAAATGGTCGCGCTCGCGGTGCTCGCGCCGATCGTGGCGAGCCAGGGCGGCAACGCCGCGACCCAGACCATGACGGTCGCGGTGCGCGCGCTCGCGACCCGCGAGCTCGGCTCCTCCAATGCCTGGCGCGTGGTGATGCGCGAAGGCCTGGTCGGCCTCGTCAACGGGCTCGCCTTTGCCGTGATCACGGGCATCGCCGCGGTGGCCTGGTTCAAGATCCCGGGCCTCGGCATCGTCATCGGGCTTGCGATCATCTGCAACCTCGTCGCCGGCGCGCTTGGCGGCATCCTGATCCCGATGGCGCTCGAACGTGTCCGGGCCGATCCGGCGGTGGCGTCGGGGACGTTCGTGACGACGGTGACCGATGTGGTCGGCTTCTTCTCCTTCCTGGGGATTGCGACCTTGTGGTTCGGGTTGAGGTAGGGGCGAGTTTGGGGCGCTCCTCTCTCCCCGTCATTGCGAGCCAACGGGTCCGCGCAAAGCGCGGCCCGATGACAGGCTCCGCGAAGCAATCCAGAATCCCTCCGCGGAAAGTCTCTGGATTGCTTCGTCGCAAGAGCTCCTCGCAATGACGGGGTAGGCAGCGGGGGCCGCCTCACTCCGGTGCCCAGAGCGCGCTCCCGCCATCATCTTTAATCCGAACTTAAGCGACCTGACGCATCATCGCCCGCGCTTGGGGGAATGGATATGCGGTTGCGGCTGAAGGCGGACGGACGGATCGTCGAGTTGCGGGACGGGCAGGAGTTTCCGGTCCAGCCGGCGGCGAATGCCGCACCGGCCGACACCGGCTCGCTCGCGGTGCGCGACCTGCGCCGCCGCGCCTGCCTGACCCAGATGGAGTTCGCGGCCAAGCTCGGCGTTCCCGTCGAGACCATCCGCAACTGGGAGCAGGGCAAGCGCGCCCCGCGGGGACCGGCCCGCGCGCTGCTCGCCGTGATCGCGCATGCGCCCGACACCGTGTTCCAGGCGCTCGCCAAGGCCTGACGACAAGGCCTGAGCCGCGAACCTCCCGTTAGCATTGCGCTGAATAACCGGCCCGATCGCTCCGGCTTCCGTTGGCAGTGTCACGGGCGAGGTCCATAATGGCGCGTGGCTGATGCTTGTGATGAGTCCTGGGGCGACCGCAACAGAGAGGATTCCTCATGCTGTTCGTCGAGGCCAATGGCGCAAGGATCCCGGCGCTCGGGCTCGGGACCTGGGAACTGAGCGGGCGACCATGTGCGCGCGTGGTCGAGCAGGCGCTGCGGCTCGGCTATCGCCACATCGACACCGCACAGGTCTATGACAATGAGCGCGAGGTCGGCGACGGCGTGCGCGCCTCCGGCGTGCGTCGCGACGACGTCTTCCTCACCACCAAGGTCTGGACCAACCATTTCGCGCCCAACGACCTCGAACGGTCGGTAAAGGAGAGCCTTGCGCGCCTGCGGCTTCCCTCCGTCGATCTGTTGCTGCTGCACTGGCCCAATTCGCACGTGCCGCTGGCGGAGACGCTTGGCGCGCTGTCGCATGCCAGGCAAATGGGCCTGACGCGCCACATCGGCGTCTCCAATTTCACGGTGGCGCTGATCGAGCAGGCGGTCGCGCTGTCGCCGGAGCCGCTCGTCTGCAACCAGGTCGAATTTCACCCTTATCTCGACCAGGCCAAGGTGAGGACGGCCTGCGACCAGCATGGGCTCGCGCTGGTCGCCTACAGCCCGATCGCCAGGGGCCGCATCAAGACCGACCAGATACTGGCCGAGATCGGGCGGACGCATCGCAAGACGCCGGCGCAGGTCTGCCTGCGCTGGCTCGTGCAACAGAACGTCACCGCGATCCCGCGCACCTCACGCGTCGAGCGTCTGTCGGAGAACATCGAGATCTTCGATTTTGAGCTCTCGGACGAGGAGATGGCCCGGATCGCCGCTCTGGCCAATCCCAAGGGCCGCCTGACCGACTATGGCTTCGCGCCAAAATGGGATTGAGGGCGGGCTGCCGTATGCCCAGCATGATCCGGAAAAGCGCGAAGCGGTTTTCCGATAAGATCATGCTCGAACAAGAGCCTAAAGCGCGATGACGGTTGATCCTGACTTCATCGCGCTTTAGGAGCAGGGCGGCAACCCAAGATCGGGCGATGGAACTGCGGAAGATCATACGGACGGACATTGCGGCGTCGGCGGTCGCGCATCTGACGCTGGTGGCGCTGATCATCGTGATCAGCGAGGTCCATCCGTTTCGCAGCCAGCTGCCGGAAACTGTGTCGGTCGACATCGTCACGCCGGAGGAGGTGAAGCAGGAGGAGGCCAAAGCCGAGGAGAAGGCCAAGGAAGAAGCGGAGAAAAAGCCGCCGGAGCCGATGCCCGAGCTGAGACTGCCGAAACCGGATGTCACCGAAAAGGCGGATCCAGCGGCGAAGC
Source organism: Bradyrhizobium sp. CCBAU 11361 (assembly GCF_028128935.1). Classification (NCBI taxonomy): domain Bacteria; kingdom Pseudomonadati; phylum Pseudomonadota; class Alphaproteobacteria; order Hyphomicrobiales; family Nitrobacteraceae; genus Bradyrhizobium; species Bradyrhizobium sp. CCBAU 11361. The sequence continues at coordinate 4,903 of NZ_LBJZ01000144.1, read as the reverse complement.
CGGCCGCCAAGCAGCAGGCCGCGTCGCAATCATCGCAGCAGAAGGCGCGGCCCGAATCGGAGCAGCCGCCGCAGCAGAAACAGCCGCCCCCCTCACAGGCGCCGAAGCAGCGTGAGACCACCGCGCAGCCGCAGCCGCCGCCACAACAGCCGCAGGCCGCACCTCCGGCCTATCAGGCTCCCGAGCCCGACGTCACCCTCAAATACGGCGTCATGCTGGGCCTGCCGCCCGAACTGCCGATCGAGCCGAAAGACGCACCCAAGGGCGACGGCGGCGATGCCAGGGATTCGATCGGCGCGAAGCTTCCACCCGAGGTCATCGCCGAGTTTCGTCGGCACTTGAGAAGCTGCGCAAAACTGCCGGCCGGGGTCGACCCGACCGACACCGTCCACATCAAGCTGCGCACGGTGCTCGCCACCGACGGCACGCTGGCGCGCCCGCCGATCCTGATCGAAGCCCCGCCATCCGCGAAGGGCGTGGCTATCGTGAAGTCGGCGACGAGCGCGCTTCAGGCCTGCCAGCCGTACAAGATGCTGCCGGCCGACAAATACGAGGAATGGAAGGTGTTGGACTTGCCGTTCTCGCCGCGGGATTTTGGCGGGGGATAAGTTGCCTCGCGGCTATCCGCGCGCAAGCCTCCTTCCCAAAAATATTCCACTTTACCGAAATTCGGAAATGGCGTATGTGTCGCCCATCCCGGCTCATCCTTGAGGGGCGATCATGTGGTCGTCATTTTCGCGAGCCGGGCTTGCGGTGGACGCGGCAGCGTCGGGCACGAGAGGCGTGGGGGCAGGGCGGATTGCTCTCCGTGAGCCCCAGGCTTCGTGCCAGACGAGCGGCGCTGTCAGGTTCGTCTCGCCAGCAGGTTTCCGGCTCCGTCGACAGGGCTGGAAAAACCGCGGCGAAATGGCGAGCCGTGCGTACGGCAAAACCGTGTGGTCCTGGCCGTCGTTGCTACGGTCAAGCTCTTGCGGAGGCGGCAGTCGCGTCAACCGGCGCGGTGCCGGTGAATTCCGCGAAGGCGAGGGAGGCCAGAACGAACTCGGCTCCCGGGAGAGCTCGGCATAAGCCGTCCAACCACTGCGCAGGGAAGGCCGAGTGATTGGCTACACCTGTATGCTGCTGTGCGGTTCTTCCTGCGTGTGCTTTTTGCGCAGCAGACCGCGGGTGCCAGGTCAGCACCCGGCCTTCCCTGCGCCCTCTTGGTTTAGAGGGTGGAGAGACAAAGCAAAGCTCGGGCGAATTGCGCCGCGAGAACGGGAAGGCGTGTCTGTAACCACACACTCGCTGTCATCGCCCGCGAAGGCGGGCGATCCAGTATTCCAGAGGCGGTTGTGATGGAGCCGAGAAGCTGCGGCGTACTGGATTCCCCGCGTTCGCGGGGAATGACAGTGTCATCTGGAGAGCCAGCCCATACCTCATCCTCCGTCATTGCGAGCGCAGCGAAGCAATCCAGACTGCCGCCGCGGAAAGACTCTGGATTGCTTCGCTGCGCTCGCAATGACGATGTGGAGAGAGTATGCCGCCTCTCTCGCTTCACCCCTGAGGTCCCCGTTTCCTCATCGCCTCACCACCCGCCACCACTTCCGGCGCCATCGCCGACCATGCGCTCGAGGCGAACTGCCTTCGCCAGGTCACGATCACCACGGCTGCCGTGGTCACGAACAGCACCCAGGGGCTGACGAACCAGCCGAGATAGCCGAGCGCGAAGAAGAAGGCGCGCTGGCCGCGGTTGAAATGACGGCCGGCGGATTCGAACAGGCGCGTGGTGCGGATGACATGGGCTTCGGCCGCTGGCGTGTCGCGCTGGGTCGCCGGCGGCATGCCGCCGAACAGGATGGCGACATAGTTGAACAGGCGATAGGCCCAGGCGAACTTGAAGAAGGCGTAGACGCAGATCAGCACGAGACCGACGCATTTCAGTTCCCACATTGCGGGCGAGGTGCTGAGGTCGACCGGCAGCTTGCTCAGGATCGTGATGGCGTCGTTGGTGGCGTGCAGCAGCGCCAGTGCGCCGCCGAGTGCGATGAGGCTGGTGGAGGCGAAGAAGGCGGTGCCGTTCTGGAGCGAGGCCATGATCTGCATGTCGACCATACGCGTCTCGCGGTCGAGCAGCCGGCGCACCCAGACCTCGCGATAACGGTTCATGCGCGCCGACAGGCTGTCGCGGCCATAGGCCGAATGTTCCAGGGTCAGGGCATAGACCAGCCATTCGACGATGAAGAAGCCGACGGCGGTGATGTCGACCCAATGCCTGCTCATGTCTCTCTCCTCGCGAGCATCGCAACGATTGCCACGCAAGGCCGGGCGCAGCAACGATTGATTGACGGCAGGAGATGGCGCTAAAAGCAGCCGCATCCAGAGGACTCGGGAAGGACAGTGACATGGCTGCACTAAAACTTGCCATCGGCAACAAGAACTACTCGTCATGGTCGATGCGGCCCTGGCTCGCGCTGCGCGCCAACGACATCCCGTTCGTGGAGACCTTGATCCCGCTCTACACGGAGAACCCCGCGGACAAGGAGCAGATCCTGTCCTTCAGCCGCGCCGGCAAGGTGCCCGTGCTGGTCGACGGCGACACCACGGTGTGGGATTCACTCGCGATCATCGAATACATCGCCGAGCGCTACCCGGAAGTGAAGCTGTGGCCCGATGATGCCGCCGCTCGCGCCCATGCCCGTTCGGTGTGCGCCGAGATGCATTCCGGCTTCGTGCCCCTGCGCAGCGAATGCGGCATGAACCTGCACCGGCCGATCCGCCCCGTGACGCTGTCGGCCGATGCGAAGGCCAACGTTGCGCGCATCGAGGAGATCTGGCGCGAGTGCCGGTCGCGCCACAGTGCCAAGGGACCGTTCCTGTTCGGCCGCTTCGGCGCGGCGGATGCGATGTATGCCCCGGTCGTGCACCGCTTCCGCACCTATGCGATCGACGTCGCGCCGGATACCAAAGCGTACATGGAAACGATGATGGCGCTGCCGGCATTCGAGGAATGGACCCGCGAGGGGCTTGCCGAGACGCTTGTCATCGCGAAGTTCGAGGACGCGTAATCGCGAAAGTGATCGGGCGCTGCTTGACGATACGCCAGCCGGCGGCGCTCAATCGTGCTGGAGCTGCGGCTTGGGAGAGGGCACGCCATGGGAATCCTGGACTCGCTGGAAAACAACCCCGCGCTCCGCAGCGCGCTCGGCCAGCTCGGCGCCGCCGTGCTGCCGGCCGTCTTGAGCGAGGTGCTCGGCAGCAACAATCAGGGCGGCCTCAGCGCGATCGTCGCCAAGCTTCAGCAGGCCGGGTTCGGTGACCAGGTCAAATCCTGGCTCGGCAACGGCCAGAACCTGCCGATCTCGGCCGACCAGCTCCGCACCGTGCTCGGCAACGACACCGTCCGCCAGCTGGCAGCGCGCTACAACATCCCGGTCGACCAGCTGGGCCAGATCCTGGCCCAGGAGCTGCCCAAGGCGGTGGATCAGGCGAGCCCGCAGGGTCATTTGCCCCATACCGCCTGAGGCCCGGTTCCATCGGTATTTACCGTGGCCCGTTGTTCCCGTTATCGTCCTGAAAAGACTTCAAGATTGGTGTGTTGCCATGCTCGGATGAGGCTGGCCAAAAACGCCGCATGCGTGCTATATAGCTTGCTGGGTTTCCGGCCGGCCATCGCAGTGGGACCATGGGCGAGGCAGGCGTTGTTTGAGTAATGGAGAGGGTGTTGAAGCACAAATTCCCCGTTGGAACGCGCGTATTGTTCACGGCCAGCAACGTTGCGCGCCCGGCTGCCAGCGGCTCGTACGAAATCATCCGCCTGCTGCCGACGGAAGGCGACGACTGCCAGTACCGGATCAAGAGCTCGACCGAGGCCTTCGAACGGGTCGCCAAGGAAAGTCAGCTCGCGCTCTCCTGAAGCGCCGCCACCGCCCATTGATGTCGCGGACGAATTTGCTCCGCTCGCCGTCAAAAGGCCCGCTTCACCTTCACAAGGTGGGCCGGGGGCAGTTGCCGACTCGCGGTGCTCGCTTTGACCATTCGCTCGTTGCTCGCGTGAGGGGACGTCGCGCATGAACTGGGCTTGGGCCTCGTCGCTCGACGAAATCTGGCGCTCGTCGGCCTTTCCGATGTGGATGACGCTGGCGGCTGCCGGCTTCTTCGGATTCATACTCCTGGTCACGCTGCTGCGCGCCGAGAGATCGCTCGCCAACGGCGCGCTGACCGTCATTACGCTGCTTGCCATTGCCATCGCGGTGGCTGCCACGGTGCGCGCCTATGGGCCGGCCGGGCAGGCAGCACCAGCGGAGGCGCGCGCACAGGCCGGTTTTATCGCGAGCCTGCCGGCGCTGTCCTGCCTCGACGATCTCGCCGGCGATGCGGTGGCCGTTGGCTGCGAGAAGGCGCTGTTCGGCTCGCCGGATGCGGTGGCCGCCGCCGTCTCCTACACCGCCGTCAGGATCGACCGGCTGACCGCGCTCGGCGATGCCGCGACCGTCGACAAGAGCCTGACGCTGGACATGAAGGTGGTGCGCAAGGCACTGGAACGCGATCGCTACGGCCTCGTCGCGCAGGTGCTGATCGCCCGCGACGGCTGCACCCGGTTCGATTGCGCCGCCTTCCGCTCGCTGACCGACCAGCAGCAGGTCGTCGCCAACATGGACTCCCATCTCTACGACATGCTGGTCGCGCGCTATGTGCCCACCTGGAACGCGCCCGCAGCGGCAGCATCGGCCGTGCCGGCCGCAGGTGCGCTTGCCGCGCTGCCGCCGTCGATGCCGACGGGCAAGCCGACCAACGCTGAGTTCCCGAGCGCCTCGTCGACGCCGCCGGTGAGCATCATGAATCCGGAGCCGCCGGCGACGGGCACGCGCCAGGCCGCACCCGCCGCGAACGCAGCGTCGGCCCCGCGCCCGCCGGCCGCCAC
>NZ_LBJZ01000143.1:0-23526 GCF_028128935.1 Bradyrhizobium sp. CCBAU 11361 | reverse complement strand
AGCGGACTTGGTTAGACACGGCATCGCTTGCGGGGCATCGTCGTGTCCGAATCCGGAGGACGCCGAGGAGTGGAATATCTTTTGACAGCCTCGCGCGAAAGTTTCTCCAATATCCCTGGTCTGAACGTCCACTGGCCCCCGGCCATCGATATTCGGTAGTGGCCGCGCTTCCATCCAGCTTCCTCGGCGGAGACATGGCAGATCGTAAATTCATCGTTCGGAAGTCGAACTGACTTGAGGGTATCTGGCGTCAATCGCGTATCAACCATGGCCGCCCCAATCGCAGCGAAGATTTCCCGCAAATGGGTGGGCCAATATTCAGGATCGGTTTCATCCATAGCCGGGAAGCTGCTTCGGTTGTCGGTCGCCTTCAATAACATGCCTAACCTGCCATGTCGCCTCATGGCCCTTAGCCGAAGGTCGATTTCGGGACTTACCGGTTTTGGCCCAAAGGCGACATTCAACGTCTGGAGTGATTTCCAGCTTCTGTCTGATCTTCGGATGCTAGCCGGGGAAGTCGCGGAACTCCTTGACGAGATTAAACGGAATTTTCCACCCGGCGCCTCCCCCGCGCATCAGCATCTTGATGTCTTCCGCCCTGTTTTCTTTTCCGGTTTTCGGATCGGTCTCCAGCGTGTGGCCTTGGCTGTCCCAAGGTTTGCTCGCGCTCTTCGAGTAGTAGCCGAGAAAATGTCCAGCTTCATGGGCAGACGTGTTAGGCCCGCGTTGCGAGCTGATGAAGGCAAGGTCCAGCGATCGAGCAAACGAGCCATTGGCGAGGCCGCCATTGGACCAAACCTTATTGACGCAGAAAATGGTTAGATGGGCGCCCTGAACTTTGTGCTTGACGAAGAAGCCCTTCAGTTTTTCGACGTCGATCACATCGGGAAAAGTCGCCAGGCTCGCATCCTTCATGCCAGTCGCATTGGCGAGCTCCTGTTTGAGGGCAGCCTGCGAGTCGTCGACGACCAGCCAGTCGCTTGGCACCCGCTCGAAGCGGATGTTGGCCTGCGGCCTCCATATATTGTTCATCGTCAGCAATTCATCTTGCTCGCTGCAGGGCTTCTTGGCGTGAAACGCCGGAGCGCCGCCACTCCCCGGAACCATGACATTGCGGAACGCCACCTTGATCTTGATTTCTCGCAGCACGACGACATGGAGCCTGGCTTCGATCTTCCGGCCGGCCGACCGGGCCACCACCTCCAGGCCGGGAAAGCCAATCGGCTTAATCCGGCCATTGATTTCGAAAAACCGTGCATCGCCATTGAAGGTGGCGGGAAGTGACGCCGCCCTGAGCTGCGGATCGATACTGGGTTCGGAGAAGATGTCTCTGGCTTGCATTACGCGTCTAAGGGTATCTGCGCCATCGATCTCCTTGATCCCGAGGGCATGGGGGTTAGGATCGACTTTGAGCTTTCTTCCGGGATCAATCAGCGCCACGATGTTGGAGCCGCCGAACGGCACCACCATGCCCGGCGGGCTGCGGCGCTCATCGATGCCGGAGCGGCGGAAAACCTCTTGAAAAGCGGCCATGTCTGCTTTTCCTGTCCTAGTTCGGTCCGTCAACGCGAAATTTTGCGCGCGGAATTGAGAGCCTCCTTCGGCGGCGGGAACACGATCTGGCCGGCCCCCGCGGCGATATGCAGAAAATTTCCGCGGCGAAGTTTCAGGGCCAGTCCCTCCGCAACAATTGGGCACGGACGGCAGTAGGCGTAGCCTACTACGCTTTCCGGAGAACGCGGAAGGCCAATCAATGTCCGCTAATGGCCCAAACACGAAGTGCAGACGAAACGCCAATTTGTCGGCTGATAGGGTAGACCGGAAGCGGACGGCGTGCCGCCGGAACGGCGCATTTTGACCGGCAACGGACATTAATGGCTTGACCCAATGCGGATCCATTGGGTTGATAGGATTTGCTCTCAGGTCCGACAGGTGGGCGTAAGCGCGAGGCGCACGGATGGAGTTGCCCGCTACACTAAACCTCGTTGACTTGACGGTGGGCGCACATCGAGAGCTCACAAAACCTGGGCGACTGCGCCTGGACCGGCTGAGAAAGCTTGGTAGGCGCGCGACGGCACTGGTTTATGCGGCAACGCTACTTGTGGCGCTTGCTGCAACTCGCGCATATGCCGCTGACATAGGTTATCTGGCTCCCCCCGGAGTTGCTGCAAACGAGTTCCCCTCACCGCAGCGCCCCGTCGCACGGATTGTCAGCTCACGCCGCTCCGCGGAAGAGCACCGCGACGCTCTCGATGAGGCGGGCCAGATCGCACGCGTTCTTGAACTGAAACCTGGCATGACAGTCGGCGACATTGGTGCAGGCAGTGGCTACCACACGGTCAGACTCTCGTACCTCGTCGCACCCGGCGGCTCTGTCGTTGCCCAGGACGTCACGCGGGATTATCTCATAGAGCTCGCCAGGCGAACAGAACTTCTGAAGTTGACGAACGTGCAATTCGCGCTCGGCGAACCACACGACCCGCGTCTGCCCGCTTCCTCGCTGGATGCCGCAATCCTTGTGCACATGTATCACGAGATAGCTCAACCCTATGCCTTCCTCTACAATCTCGCGCCCGCCTTGAAGCAGGGTGCACGGGTCGGAATTGTCGACCTTGAGCTTCCGACGTCGAAGCACGGCACGCCAATTGAGCTCCTGCGCTGCGAATTGACCGCCGTCGGCTATCGCGAGGTCGCCACATATAAGCTCGCAGGGGACGGAGGGTACCTGGCAGTATTCTCTCCGCCGGAGGTAGCAGGTCAAAAATCTCCCCGCGACGTCGTTGCTTGCAGGGATCCCGCCGGCACTCGCTGACACCACGCCCGCCGCCCGTCTCAGCAGCGATACGCGAACATGTCCGAGCGCCCGACCGACGCGATTGACCCAAAACGGCCGTTGACCCAAGACCAGCTCATCCTGTCTACTCAACTGAGTGGTGGCAACGTGTAAGACAATGCTGACGCAAATTTACGAAGTCGCGACACCTGCGGAAGCCGAGGCGATATCGGCGATCGGCGTGGATCATGTCGGCGTGCTCGTCGGCGATGGAGCCTTTCCCCGGGAGCTTCCGGTTCAGAAGGCGTTAGCGGTCATGAAGATGATGCGGGCGCCGTCCGTACTTTCCGCGCTGTTCCTTTCGGCGGATGTCGCTCTTATCGAACGGATGGCGAGAGAGCTTGATCCGCCCATTGTTCATCTTGGCGCATCAAGCGAATTGCTTACGCCTGATCTTGTCGTGGCCCTGCGAAAGTCCCTGCCGAAGACCAAATTCATGCGCAGCGTACCCGTCACGGGACCTGAGGCAGTAGGTGTGGCGCAAGCATATGATGGGGTTGTCGATTGGATCCTGCTCGACAGTCATCGCACAGGTGATGTGCAAATCGGCGCGCAGGGCGTGACGCACGACTGGAGCATCAGTCGAACGATAGTGGACTGTGTTCGCACCCCGGTCATACTTGCTGGTGGCCTCGGACCAGACAATGTCAAAGAAGCTATTCGGTCGGTGCGACCTGCCGGCGTTGATTCGAAAACAAGAACGGATCGAGAGGGCACTCACTCAAAAGACCTGGGCAAGGTGGAAGCCTTCTATCGCGCTGCGACGAGCGGTTAGCGCGCACTTCTCTTCCTGGCCCATCGCACCGGTGCGCGCAACGCAGCGGTATGTCCGGGGTCCGCAAACCGGAAGTCGCCGGCCGAGGGGTCAACCGAGGCGACTGACCCGAAGCCGGCGATTCCCGGACTGTTCAGTTTCCGTCAGGTGCTCCGCGCGGAAAGCCGACGACGCCCGTCAGGGACCTCCATCTCCTGCCCCCGCACGGCCTCACGACGTCTTCTGCTTCGCTTCCACGTATCGTGCAAAGCTGTCGAGGATCGCCTGCCAGCCGCCCTGCTGCTGCTCGACCGAGTGTGTCGGCTCGCTGTCGAAGACGACGCGGACGACAATGCCATCCGGGCCGGGCGCGAACTCGACTTCGGCCTTTCGATCACCGAACGCGTATTCGATCCGCTGATGTTTAACAATCTTCGTGTAGGTGCCGGCGAAGTCAAAGCCCATGCTGCCGTCCTTGGCCTCCATGCGAGACGAGAAGAGGCCGCCTTCGCGCAGGTCGACCGTAGCCTTGGTCGTATGCCAGTCGTCGGACGCGGCGTTCCACTTCACGATGTCGGCAGGCGTCGTATAAGCGCGCCAGACCCGATCGATGGGGGCTGCTACGGTGGTCTCGACGCTGATCCTCATGAACATTGCTCCTGTTTCTATTTTCACGGCTCAAGGTGACGGCATCACCGACGTGTGCGGGGTCCATCCACGGCACTTCCGAGATGCGTCCACCCAAGGACGATCGAGACCGGTCCATGCCGACACGGTCGAGCCGTCAATGTCTCAAAAATGCGATAGCGGGCAACCAGGTGCGCCGTGATGAGGTTCAAAGCCCTGTCAGATCGTCATTTTCCGAGCTGTTGAAGCACGGCGGTCCACAACGCAAGCGGTTCCCTGAGGCCTCCCGGCTCGGACGGCTTTTTGCGAACGGCAGTGTGCACCATGACGAGTTTCGAGGCGGGATCGACCAGGATGACCTGACCGCGTATGCCGAGCAGGGCAAATCTGCGCTGCTCGCCAGGGAGAAGCCACACCTGATAGCCGTAACCGAAATACGGTGTGGCCACTTGCGGAGCGAGATGACCATCGCCTGGTCTGACGGTCGTGGCATCCAACAGCCACTGCCGCGGGATCAACTGACGACCTTCCCAGGCACCGTCGTGTGCGAGCAGCCGGGCCAGGCGCGCATAGTCGCGCAAGGTTGCGTTGAAGCAGCAAAAAGCAATCTCTTGCCCGCTACCGTCTATCGCCCATGAGGCATCCGCTTCGGCGCCGATGGCATTCCAGATCCGGTCGTGGAGATAGTCGGCAACCGGGGTGCCCGTCGCGGAGCGCAGAACCAGGCCCAGTATCTCTGTTTCCACGCTTGCATAGTGCCATTTGGTCCCCGGCGGTGCGGTTCGGGTATTGAATTGCGCGACGATTGCGGCGGGATCTTTTGTCTCTCCAACGAACAGGGCTCGCCCAAGCCGGGCTATGTCATCGTTCCCATCATAGTTTTCCGAAAATTCGACGCCCGAAGACATATTCAGCAAGGCCCGGATGGATGTGTTTCCATATTCCGTTCCTGCAAGGCCAGAGACGTAGGTCGAGACGAGGTCGTCGATCGACTTGATCCGTCCTTCCGAGACCGCGATCCCGACCAGCATGCCGACCAGCGTCTTGGCCATGGACTGCGAAAGAAAGCGGTCGCGGTCGGTCCGCGAATATTGATAGTGCTCGTACAGGATGGTGTCGTCCCTGGCGATCAGGAGTCCTGTCACCGGGTTGCGCTTGAGGTAATCCGCGATGCTCAGCCGTTCCGTGCCGAAACTGTAGGCGATCGATGGCTCTGGCGCGCGTTTGAATTGCCAGGGCGCCGTCGCGCGAGCGATCGGACGCGAGGGGTAGATCTCGCCGAAATGGCTGTAGACCCCGACGAGCTTGTCAAGCTGGGTGGTGGTCCCCCGCGTGCCGACCGGATAGCCCTCGGCCACGCCGTAGATCTCGGCATCGGGGCCGCTATCCGAAAAGACCGGCCCCGGCTCGCCGGGAGAGCTTCGGGCGTCCTGCGCGCATGCCAAGGGCGACCAGAACGCGGAGACGAGAATGGCGGGCAACAAAAACCCGCGGCAACCGCGCGGCCTGCAGAGCGCTCCCCAATTCATTGGACTTGCCTCCTCACACGTTCCTGTGCGTGCGTTTACGAGAACAACCTCGCAGGCCGGTGACGAGAGGCATGCTATCATTGCGCGTAGACGGTGTCAGCATGTGGCCCATGGCCGACGCCGGCCGAAATGCGGCGCCCCGCTTCTGCTTTGGCCGCTTGCGCCGGAGAAGCTCGTAGCAACCGGCAAATGGCGGCTGTGTTCTGCGCCACTCGGATCGTCGGCGTGCGCACACATGACCCGCCCCGCCATTGAACCAGGACCAAATCCAACCGCACCAAACCGGGTAGTGCCAATACAGCGACGGTCCCCGCCGATTGACGAGCCATGCGGCCGGTCGTCGAATCCATACGCGATGAACGGGTACGTGCATGCGGTTCTTTCTATGCGAGATCGTCGCGCGCGTCGTCGCTATCTATCTGTGCGTCGATTGCGGCCGCATGCTGCGGGACGGCTATGCCGAGCGGAAGATCAGGGCCTTCAGTCCTGATCTCGTGGCCTGGCTGCTGGACTGGTCGAGGCAGGTTTTCCAGAGGGACACCGCGCCGGTCCAGTACTGGATGGAAATGGGCCATCAAGCCATCTGCCTTTTGGCGTGCCTCGTCGTGGCGATATTCGGGTGGTGGCTGCCGGACGGCTGAGCGTCGGGCGCTGGCCGTCCGGCCCGACCCGCGAGGCGTGTGAGCACCGCCCGGCAAGGCGAATTTTGAAATCTAGAGCGAAGCCAGGCCCGGCGGCGGCTTGCGCATGCGGGACGCCTGCTCGTAGGCATAGGCCAGGCGCAGCAGCTTGTGCTCGCTCCAGGCGCGGCCCGCGAAGGCGACGCCGAGCGGATAGTCGGGCGTGTCCTTGTCGTCGGCGCCCGAGACGAAGCCGCCGGGCACCATGACGCTGGGATAGCCGGCCCTGGCGGCAATCGCCGCGCCGGTCGCGCCGGGGAACAGGACGGCGTCCAGCTTATGCTGGTTCATGTAGGCGTCCATGCCGCGCGTCCTGGCAGTGAGGAGGTCCATGGCGCGCGCCGATTTGTACTCGCGCTCGCTCAAGTCGCCCCGGGTGTTGTCGGCGGCGAGGAACAGATCCTGGCCGAAGCGCAGCGCCTTGTCGGCATGACCCTCGTTGAAGGCAATGATGTCCGCGATGGTCTTGATGTCGGTGCGGGTCGCCCAATCCTTCAGGTAGAGGTTGAGATCGTGCTTCAGCTCGTAGAGGAAAACGATCCGCTGCGCGACCGGATTACCCTTGTTGCCGCTCAGCGGATTGCGATTGAGCACGGCCATGGTCGTGCCCGGTCCGCTCATCCAGCCAGCCGCCGGCATGCTGGCCCGCACGATGACGGCGCCCAGATCCTCCAGCACCTTGATCGCTTCAGCCATCAGCTTGGCCCCGTCGGGTGACAACTTGCCGTAATAGGAATCGTTCAGCGGATCGCCGGGGTCGCTCGGTACACCGATGCGCGCACCCTTCATCGCATCGCGTGTGAGGTCGGCCGTGTAATCGGTCGGCCTCCGCTGCCGCTCGGTCACGGGGTCGAGCGGATCCCTGGCGGCCAGCACGTTCAGCAGCATCGCCGCGTCACGCACGGTGCGCGTCATCGGCCCCGCGGTGTCCTGGCTGTGCGCGATCGGCACGATGCCGGCACGGCTGATCAAACCGACGGTCGGCTTGACCGTGACGATGCCATTCCGGCTGGCAGGGTACAGCAACGAGCCGGAGGTCTCGGTGCCGACCGAGGCCGTGCACAGACCTGCGGCCACAGCGACCGCCGAACCCGAGCTCGAGCCGCCGGGGTCTACGACCGGGATGCCGCGATCGTCCAGCAGCGTCGGCACGTAGGGATTCTTCACCTGGCCACCGAGCGACGAATAACCCGAGGGCATGTCGATCGCGAGGATGTTGGCAAACTCCGTCAGGTTCGCCTTGCCGAGGATCACCGCGCCGGCGTCGCGCAGCAGCTTGACGATGGTGGCATCGCCCTTGGCGCGCGCGCCCTCCAGCGCCAGCGAGCCCGCCGTGGTCGGCAGCTTGTCGCCGGTGGCGATGTTGTCCTTCAGCAGAATGGGGACGCCGGCCAGCGGCCGCCTGGCCGACGGCCTGGTGCCGTCGCGCTTGCCTGCGATGGCGAGCGCGTCGGGATTGAGCGCACGGACGGAATTGAGCATGGGCCCGTTGCGATCGTAAGCCTCGATGCGCGCGAGATAGGCATTGGTCAGCGCCGTAGCGGTGACCTGCCCGTTCGCCAGCGCATCGACGATGTCGCTCACGGAAGCGTCCGCGACCTTCAGACCGTTCGGCGCGGCGCGGGTGACAGCCGCGACGAGGCGAGCATCGCGACGGCGTGGCTTCGTCATGAGGTCCCCCTTGGACGGCGTCCCGTGAATATGCTACCAACGGTAGCATTAAGTGCGCTTGCGCGACAAGCCGATTGCCCAGGCTGTGGCGCAGATGTCGGCGTCAAGGCTGCGGTGGAGCGATCCATGGACTGATCCGGCTTGCGCGCGACGATGACGCCGATGACATCAGCGGCGTCATCTTGCGGGCGCTGCGCGAGACCAATGCGAAGGACTATACGGACGAGATCATCGAACGGGTCGAGCGCAGCTTCAGTCCGGACGCGGTGCGGGAGCTGATCGCGAATCGCACCGTTTTCGTCGCCATCCTCGGCGGCCGCGTCGATGGAACGGCGGCCCTCGATGGAAGCGTCGTTCGTACGGTCTTCGTGGCTCCCGGCGTTCAGGCCCGCGGGATCGGCAAGCTGCTGATGGCCGAGATCGAGCGGACCGCGCGCGATCGGGACATTTCCGCGCTGACCGTCCCATCGTCGATCACCGCTGAAGCCTTCTACGCAAGGCTCGGGTTCAATGCCGTGCGCGACAGCTATCATGGTGACGAGCGCACGATCATCATGGAGCGATGGCTCGCTGAATAGTCAGTAGCCTGCATGAAGCGCGGGGATGTGATCTTGATCCTCCCCGCCAAATAGATCACCATCGTCTCCTGACCGCTCACAACAGAATGGGCGAGGAAACGCGCATGAACGCAACTCCCGGCGTTGGTCTGGTCGAACGTGCCCGCGCTTTGGCGCCGCTGATCGCGGGCGAGGCCGACGAGATCGAACGGACGCGGCGGCTGACGCCTGATGTCGTCGCCGCGCTGATCGAGAACGGGCTCTATCGCGCGCTGCTGCCGCAGAGCCTTGGCGGCGCCGAGGTTCCGATCGAAGCCTTCATGCAGATGCTGGAGGAGATCGCGAAGGCGGATGCCTCCACCGCCTGGTGTCTCGGCCAGTGCGGTGTCTGCGCGATGATCGCCGCTTCGCTCGATCACGACACCGCGCACGAGATCTTCAACACGCAGCCGGGCATCCTCGCCTGGGGTGCGATCGCGCACGAGGCGCGCGCGGTCGAGGGCGGCTATCGCGTCACCGCGCGCTGGGATTTTGCTTCGAGCTCGCGGCAGGCGAACTGGCTGGGGGCGCATGTCCGCATCGTCGGTGTTGACGGGGCGCCGCGAAAAAATGCCGACGGCTCGCCGGAGGTGCGCACCATCCTGTTTCCGGCAGAGAGCGCCGTGCTGCACGACGTGTGGCGGGCGATCGGGCTCGGCGGCACCGGCACGGATTCATATGAGGTGAGCGACCTCTTCATCCCCGAGCGCTTCACCGCGTTTCGTGACGTGCCGTCCGCGCTGCGCGAGCGGGGTCCGCTCTACAGGATCGGCACCGGCTCGACCTTTAGCTTGGGTTTTGCCGCAGTGTCGCTCGGCGTGGCGCGCGCCACGCTGGATGCAGCGATTGCGCTGGCGCGGGCAAAGCACCAGTCGCTGGCGGCGAGCGCCATGCGCGACAACCAGGCGGTCCAGGGCCTGATCGGCCGCACCGAGGGCGACCTTCGCGCCGCGTGCGCCTATCTCTACGAGACCGCGAGCGCGATGTGGCGCGACCTCTCTACGACTGGCGAATTCAGCGCGGCGCATCGCAGCGCGGTTCGCCTCGCCGCGACCTGGACCATTCACCAGTCGGCCAAGGTGGTGGACGCCGCCTACCACATGGCCGGCGCCACGGCCGTATTCCGCAGCAATCCGTTCGAGCGGCGGTTTCGCGATATGCATGCGATCGCGCAGCAGATCCAGGCGCGCGACACGCATTACGAGGATGTCGGGAAGGCGATTTTGTCCGGCGGCGTCGACGCCGGCCGCTGAATTCGTCTACGCCTTGCGTGCGCCGAGCAGGCGGCCTCGCCAGCCCATTCCGATCACCAAGGCAATCATCAGGAGGAACGCCGCAGCGGCGACGAAATCGACGATGCGGTCGCTTCCCGAGCAAATGTCCTGGTTGAGGCACGCGCGGGACAGAACGCCACCCCGGACCAGGGCTGCGAGCACGCCGAAATAGAGCAAGACGCTGAGCGCAAGATAGACCACCGTCACGAGCATACGCCGCGGCCGCGAGGGAATCGTTGGGTCATCCTCACGCCGCTCCGTGATGAACTGGCCGGGCTTCGCCTTGGCGGGGTCGCGGATCTGGACGGTCGAATGCGTGAGCAGGTCGTGAACCGCCTGGTTGCGGCGCGTGGCAGCCATGACCACGAACGAATACCAGCCCAGCACGCCCTTCACGACGAAACGTGCGAGCGCCTTGGCAAAACTCAAATTGCCGCCACGATCGTCAACGACGCGCAAATTCGTCCAGATATGCCCGAGCGTTCCGCCGGCGCACCAGACCATCACAGGCTCGTAGAGCAACAGGATGACGACGACTGCGACGCCGAGGATCCGGCTCAGTCCATCGCTCGCGACATTGCTCGCGATCGCAAGGGCGCCGAACAGCAGGGCCATTGCCAGCATCCAGTCGAGCAGAACGGCCTTGAAACGCCGCGAGAAGCGGGCATAGCGCGGTCCAGGCAGCGGCAGTGGAGGCGCATCAGAGGTCATGGGGGAGCCCCATCCGATCATTGGATCTCATCATGAGACGCCGGCAGCGCGCGTGAGGTTCGATTGCACCGCGGCAGCAGTCACGCCACCATCGCGGCGTCTTCCTCGTCGGCGGCATCGATGCCGCGCTGCGCGGCGAGCAGGCTGATGATCTCGATATTCGGGCGGGCCTTGCTGAACAGGAAACCCTGGCCTTCGTCGCAGCCTTCGGCCCTGAGGCAGCTCAGCTCGGCCTCGGTCTCGACGCCTTCGGCGGTGATGGTGACGCCAAGGCCCTTGCCGAGGCTGACGATGGAGCGGATGATCGCCTGCGCTTCGCGGTTGGCGCCGAGATCGCGCACGAAGGACTGGTCGATCTTGATCTTGTCGAAGGGGAAGCTGCGCAAGTAGCTGAGGCTGGAATAGCCGGTGCCGAAATCGTCCATCGAGATGCGCACCCCGAGCGCGCGCAGCGCATGCAGCGTCGCCAGCACCTGGGCGCTCTTCTCCAGCAGCAGCGTCTCGGTGATCTCGAGCTCGAGCCGCCGCGGCGGCAGTCCGGAATGCTTCAGCGCGTCCGTCACCATCGAGAGCAGATTGCCGCTGCGGAACTGGAGCGGCGACAGATTGACGGCGACGCGGACGTCGTCGGGCCAGGTCGCGGCGTCGAAGCAGGCGCGGCGCAGCATCAAGCCGCCGAGCGGATTGATCAGGCCGGTTTCCTCGGCGACCGGAATGAACTCCGCCGGCGAGACCATGCCGCGCTCGGCATGCGGCCAGCGCACCAGCGCCTCGAAGCCGGTGATGCGGCCGCTCGAGAGGTCGACCAGCGGCTGGTAGTAAGGCCGCAGCACGTCGTTCTGGATCGCGTCGCGCAGCTCGACCTCGGTCTTGCGGCGGCTCTGCGCCTTCGCATGGAGCGCCGCCTCGAAGAAGGCGAAGGTGCCGCGCGCATCCAGCTTGGCGCGCGACAGCGCCATGTCGGCGCTCTTGAGCAGCTTTTCGGAATCATCGCCGTCGGCCGGCGCCATCGCGATGCCGATGGAAGCGCCGATCACCACGGAATGGCCGTCGAGCAGATAGGGATCGGCGATGGCGTCCAGCAGGCGCTTGGCCAGCATCACCGCGTCCTCGGGACGGGTCAGCCCGCTCTGCACGATCGCGAACTCGTCCGAATTGAGCCGCGCCAGCGCGTCCTCTTCGCGCAGGGTGGAGCGCAGCCGCTTGGCGACGCCGCGCAACAGCTTGTCGCCGATCGCATGTCCGAGCGTCTCGTTGACCGCCTTGAAATTGTCCAGCCCCAGCATCAGCACCGCGACCTTCTCGGCGCTGCGGCGCGTGTGCAGCAGCATCTCGTCGACCTGCTGGCGCAACAGGTTGCGGTTCGGCAGGCCGGTCAGCCCGTCATGCTGGGCCATGAAGGCCAGCCGCGCCTCGGCGCGCTTGCGCTCGGTGATGTCCATCAGCGCGAGCAGCACCGCGGGCCGCTCGGCATAGGTCAATTCGCGGGAGTAGATTGCAAGGTCGATCAGCGCGCCGTCGGCCTTGACGTGCTTCCAGGTGCGCGCGGCCTGCTCGTCGCTGGAACGATCGGTGGTCCAGGGCGGCTCGCTGTCGAAGGCCTGCAAGGACCGGATCTTCAGCTTCTCGAACTCGGTGCGGCTATAGCCGTAATGGGCGACCGCGGCGTCGTTGACGCCGAGGATGCGCTCGTCGTCCAGCGCGCAGACGATCATGGGAACGGGATTGCCGTCGAACAGCAGGCGGAACGAGGCCTCGCGCTGCTTCAGCTCGGTGATGTCGACGCGCAGGCCGACGACGCCGCCGTCGTCGGTGCGGCGCTCCTCGATCAGGATGACACGGCCGTCCGACAGCGTCTGCTCGTGACGCGCGCCCGGCTGATAGAGCTTCTTCAGCCGCTGGGCGATCCATTCTTCCTCGTGGCCTGCGGCTTCCGGATAGTCGCCGCGGGCAACGCCGACGCGTAGCGTGTCTTCGAGGCGCGCGCCTTCAGCGAACAGATCGGCGGTCTTGCTGTAGATCTCGGAATATTGCTTGTTCCAGAGAACGTAGCGGCCTTCGGGATCGAGAATCACGATGCCCTGCGGCAGCAGGTCGACGGCTTGGCGCAGCCGCTCATGCGATTTGCGCGCCTCGATGATGGCCGCTTCGGCCTCCGCGCGGCTCTGCACGAGTTCGTCGTGTTCGGCGGGCCGAAGCGAGGCGCGCGCAAAACGCGGCTTGCGCGGCGACCGGCCGGCCGCACGCACGTTGCGCTTTCGCTTTCCTGGCTTTCGAGACCCCAAACTCAACTTCACATGTCCCAGTTGCGCCCTGTGGCCGCAAGTTTTGAGGCAAGTGTCTGAAAAAAAAGTAATCTTCGCCGACCTTGCCGCGGATCGCCGGCCCTGCTGTGCCTGTTTGCGAGGCGCGAAAACCGCGGCGGGCGCAGCAAACCTGTTTTCGCCGTCGCGATGGGACGGTGCGCTGGCGCAAAATTGCGCGCTCACTTGAATCATTTCCGAAATCGCGTGCGATTGCATGCGAGCCGCGCGTATTTCTCACGCCACGCATGAATTTTGGTCAATGCAGCATAGGGTTATCGCGCCGTTAAAAACGGCCGGCCGATGTGGGATTTTCGATGCGGATCGTTCGATTGCGCGCCCCTAACACTGGACCCCGCGCGAACAAGACCGCCGCATGCGCGGGAGATCGCCATGCGAGGCCGGGCCGCCGCGGCGGACGAGCCTAATTCTTAACCCTGACACGGCGTTGGGCTATAAGGTGATCAGCATGAGTCCCCGCCGCCTCACCCCTCTCCTGCTTTTCATGACACTCCTGTCCGCCGGCGGCGCGCTGGCCCAGGACAAGGGCAGCGTCAACCCAAAGCCGCTGCCGCCGCTCGCTAACCCCAATGATCCCAGTATCGGCGCCAAGGAGCTGTTCGCGCGAAAGCTGCTGCCCTCGAAAGGGCCGACGCATGTCGTCGGCTCCTACACCAAGGGCTGCATCGGCGGCGCCGAACGGATGCCGCTGAACGGCGACGATTGGCAGGTGATGCGGCTGTCGCGCAATCGCAATTTCGGCCACCCCGCGATGATCGCGCTGATCAAGCGGCTCGCGGCCAGGGCGCACAAGGACGCCGGCTGGCCGGGCATCCTGGTCGGCGACATCGCCCAGCCGCGCGGCGGGCCGGCGCTGTCAGGCCATGCCAGCCATCAGATCGGCCTCGATGCCGACATCTGGCTGACGCCGATGCCGGACCATCGGCTCTCGCGCGAGGAGCGCGAGGAGATGTCCGCGGTGATGATGGTGCGGCAGGACCGGCTCGACATCGACCCGAAGGTGTTCACGCCGTCCCATGTGCTGGTGCTGCGCGACGCCGCGCAGGAGCCGGCGGTGCAGCGCATCTTCGTCAATGCCGCGATCAAGAAGGCGCTGTGCCGCGACGCCAAGGGCGACCGCTCCTGGCTGTCGAAGATCCGGCCGTGGTGGGGCCATGACTATCACTTTCACATCCGCATGCGCTGCCCGCCAGGCGCCGGCGAATGCGAAGGCCAGCCGTCGCAATCCGAGGACGAAGGCTGCAAGGACGCCGATCTCGCCTACTGGTTCTCCGATGCAGTGCTGCACCCCAAGCCGCCGCCGGAGCCGCCAAAACCAAAACCGCCGATGACGCTGGCCCAGATGCCGGCGGCGTGCAAGGCGGTGCTGCACGCAGCGGATGCGAAGCCGTAAGGTACGCGGCAGGGCAAGCTGGCCGCCTCACCCACCGCTGTCGTCCCGGGGCGCGAAGCGAGCCCGGGACCCATAACCACAGGGAGCTGTGGTTAGGCGAAGTGGTAACTCCGAGTCTTCGCCAAATTCCTCCCTGTGGCTATGGATCCCGGATCTGCGCTCCGCTTCGCTACGCTTGTCCGGGATGACGAATCAGGTGGTTGGTTCGCACCAGCCAAATACGCTAGAATCGCCTTGTCGCTCTGCCGTAAGCCGCGCGGCCTCGTCGGGATGCGCATCCCGCCCTTCAACAAGCCTGTCCGCAAGCCTCGCCTCTTTCGCGTGGCCAACGATGAGATTTGACATGCGCATCCTCACCTGCGTCGCCGCGCTCATGCTCGGCGCGACCTCCGCTCTGGCTGCCGACGAGCCCAGCGGCTGCGACAAGTTCAAATGGCCGATCGAGCGCGAGCGCGCCGCGCTGACGGCGCCGGACCGTGCAAAGCTCGCTTCGGGGAGCGAACAGCCGGCCCTTCCCTCGACAGCCGTCACGCTGGGCCTCGTCGCGCCGGCGGATGCCAGGCTGCCCACGCTGCCGGAGCGCGCGCCGAAGGACGGCAGCTTCGCCGGCTTTGCGAGCTTCAAGACCGCGAAAGCCGGGCTCTACACGATCAGCCTGTCGGCCGGCGCCTGGATTGACGTGGTGCAGGACGGGCATGTCCTCAAGCCCGTGGCCTTCAGCGGCGCGACCGATTGCGACGGCATCCGCAAGACCGTGAAATACGAGTTGTCCGCACAGCCCTTGGTGCTCCAAATCAGCGGCGCCAGGCAGAACTCGCTCTCGATCGCGATCCTCCCCAGCGAGTAGGCAAGGGTCGGACCAAAGATCGCCTTTGACCTCAAAGGTCGCCTTTGACCTGTTCCCCCAGCCTGTTATGGTCGCGCCCAGCGATATCCTGAGGGACCGTAAGTCCATCGGGCTCACCGGAACAGCGCGTCCGCCGATCGCACCCCTGACTCAACCAACGCCGTCTTGCGTGCGCGATTGGCGCGCGCATGCGCGCATGGAGCGCTCCCGATGTCCCGCCTTTCCGTACTTTTTTCTGCCTTCGTCGTTCTGCTCGCGGCCTTCGCGCCCGCCGCCGCCGAGGACAAGACCATCACCGTGTTCGCCGCCGCCTCGATGAAGAACGCGCTCGACGAGATCGACGCGGCCTACACCGCGAAGACCGGCGTCAAGTTCAGCGTCAGCTATGCCGCAAGCTCGGTGCTCGCCAAGCAGATCGAGCAAGGCGCACCGGCCGACGTGTTCGTCTCCGCCGACACCGACTGGATGGACTACGCGATCTCCAGGAAGACCATCAACGAGCCGACCCGCGTGAACCTGCTCGGCAACAGCATCGTGCTGATCGCGCCGAAGGATTCCAAGATCGACAACGTCGCCATCGCTCAGGGTTTCGACCTCGCAAAGCTCGCGGGCGACGGCAGGATCGCGACCGGCGACGTCAAGTCGGTGCCCGTCGGAAAGTATGCGAAAGCGGCGCTGGACAAGCTCGGCGCGTGGCAGGCGGCCGAGCCGAAATTCGCCATGGCCGAGAGCGTACGCGCTGCGCTGACGCTGGTCGCGCGCGGCGAGGCCAATCTCGGCATCGTCTACTCCACCGACGCCAAGGTCGAGCCGGGCGTGAAGATCGTCGGCACCTTCCCGGCGGATTCGCATCCCGCGATCATCTATCCGGTCGCGGCGACCACGACCGCGAAAGGCGAGACCAGCGACTATCTCGCCTTCCTGCGCTCGACTGCGGCCAAGACGATTCTGGAAAAATACGGCTTCAAGTTCCTGGTCAGCCCCACGACGTGATATCTGCGACTTGATGTTCGAGATCTCACCCGCCGAATGGACCGCGATCCTGCTCTCGCTCAGGGTCGCCGTCGTCGCAACGCTGGTGGCGACGCCGTTCGGCATTGCGCTGGCATGGCTGCTTGCCCGTCATGACTTCTGGGGCAAGTCGTTTCTCGACGCGGTGGTGCACCTGCCGCTGGTGCTGCCGCCTGTCGTCACCGGCTATCTCCTGCTGCTCACCTTCGGCCGCAAGGGGCTCGTCGGCGGATTCCTGGCTGACACTCTCGGCATCGTCTTCGCGTTCCGCTGGACTGGTGCTGCGCTCGCCTGTGGCCTGATGTCGTTCCCATTGCTGGTGCGCCCGATGCGGCTGTCGATCGAGGCGATCGACCGCAAGCTCGAGCAGGCCGCTGAGACGCTTGGCGCGGCGCCGTGGAAAGTGTTCTTCACGGTAACGCTGCCGCTGGCGCTGCCCGGCGTGCTCGCCGGCATGGTGCTCGGCTTTGCGAAGGCGATCGGCGAGTTCGGCGCCACCATCACCTTCGTCTCCAACATTCCCGGCGAGACGCAGACGATTTCCTCCGCGATCTATTCGCTGATCCAGACGCCGGATGGCGACGCCGCCGCGGGCCGGCTTGTGATCGTCTCGATCATCCTGGCGCTGGGTGCGCTGATCGCCGCCGAATGGTTCGCCCGCCGCGCCACTGCGCGCCTGCACGGGAATTGACCATGCTGCGGGTCGATATCGAAAAACAGCTCGGCGAGTTCTCGCTGTCCGCATCCTTCACCAGCGAAGGCCGCGTCATCGGCCTGTTCGGCGCATCGGGCGCCGGCAAGAGCTCGCTGGTCAACATGATCGCAGGGCTGTTGCGGCCCGACCGCGGCACCATCGTGATCGACGGCGAGACCGTGGACGACACCGCGGCCGGCGTCCATGTGCCGGCCTGGCGCCGCCGCATCGGCTATGTGTTCCAGGACGCCCGGCTGTTTCCGCATCTCAACGTCGCGCAGAATCTCGACTACGGAAGGCGGATGAACGGCCTGCCGTCAGATCCGGCGCAGCACAAGCGCATCATCGACCTGCTCGACATCGGCGCGCTGCAGGGTCGCCGCCCCGGAAAGCTCTCCGGCGGCGAGCGCCAGCGCGTCGCGCTCGGGCGCGCGCTGTTGTCGAAGCCGCGCCTGCTATTACTCGACGAGCCGCTCGGTGCGCTCGACGAGGGCCGCAAGCTCGAGATCCTGCCCTATCTGGTGCGGCTGCGGGACGAAGCCAACGTCCCCATGGTCTATGTCAGCCACGACGTCGCCGAACTGCGCCAGCTCGCCACGCAAATCGTGATGCTGAAAGAGGGACGGGTGACGTCGTTCGGCGGGGTGAAGGTGCTGACGTAGGTCCGTTCGGGCTACGAACTTTCTCGTCACCACCACCGTCATGCCCCGCGAAGGCGGGGCATCCAGTACGCCGCGGCTTCTCGGTTCAATCGCTGGCGCCTCTGGAATACTGGATTGCCCGCCTTCGCGGGCAATGACAGCGGAGACTACCGCGCCTTCCGCCGCTTCGGCTTCACCGCGGCGAACACCGCGGTGAAATCCTCGCTCGCCGGCACCGCATCGTCGAGATGCAACCGGCTCTCCACGTGCAGGAAATGCTCGCGCGAGACCGCAATCGCGCGCGCGACGTCGCGGGCGCGCAGGGCTTCGACGATGGCGCCGTGCTCGTCGACGGCGCAGATCGAATCCGTCGCCGGCTCGTAGACCGAGACCATCACCGAGGACCGGCTGAGCAGGTCGGCGAGGAAGCGCGACAGCTCGGCATTGCCGAGCGCCTCGACCAGATGGACGTGGAAGGCGCCGGACAGCCGCACCGACGCCGCACGATCGCCGCGCGTCGCGGCGGCGCGCTCCTCGGCGAGATGCGCGGTCAGCTTTTCGATCAGGGCATCGTCGACATGGCGGACGAGCTGCGTCAGCACGCCGGCCTCGAGCACACGGTGCGCCTCGTAGACGCTACGGACGTCGTCGAGCGTCGGGCGCGGCACGCGGGCGCCGCGGTTGGGGATCATCTCCAGCCGACGCTCCGCCCCCAGCCGGTGCAGCACTTTCCGGATGCGCTCGCGCGACACGCCAAAGATGTCGGCGAGCGGCGGCTCGGCGAGCTTTGTGCCGGCCTTCAGCTTGCCCTCCAACAGCGCGTGCAGGATGGCCTGATAGACCGCCTCGTCCTCCGCCGGATTCGCCTTGCCATTTCGCCTGCGCTGCGTCGCCATGGCGATAGCTAGGCCCAAAGGATGCGCAGCGTCACCTCCAAAAAATGTGCACATTTGCTGCGCAGCTGCGCAGGCTCCAAACTCGAGCTTCTTTCAAGATATTGAAATTATTACGCTTTTTAAAAATGTGCACATTTGGCATGGCGCTTGCTGCTGCCTCGATGCAAGCCTTACGCACAACAAACGGGACATGCCCATGTACCCCCCCTCCCGACGCAGCGTTTTGAAGTCCGGCGCGGCCCTCGCCGCGGTTCTGGCGGCCCCGGGGCGCGTGCGCGCCGCGCCCAAGGAAATCGTCATCGGCGGCCCCGCGGGCGCCGCGAAATATTTCAACGCCGATCTGTTTCCGGTGCTGGAGAAGAAGCTCGACTGCAAGGTGCTCTACGAGGGCACCAACTCGCTGACCAATCTCCAGAAGATGCAGGCCGACAAGGCCGCGCCGAAGATCTCGGTCGTCATCATGGACGATCCCGTGATGTTGCCGGCGTCCGCCGAAGGGCTGATCACGAAGATGTCGGCCTCTTCCATCGCGAACCTCGGCAAGCTCGTGGACGGCTCGGTGCACCAGGACGGCATGTGGGCGAACTATCAGCGGCCCTGGGCCGGCATCGCCTATTCGACCAAGCGGATGAAGACGGCGCCGAGCAAGTGGTCGGACCTGTGGGACGCGAAATATGCCTCCCGTGTGATCGTGCCGTCGCTCTCGAACACCGAAGGATTCTGGACGCTGCTCGCGGCCGCGCATCTCGAAACCGGCAAGCCCTACAAGGAGGCACAGTACGAGATCGAGGCGGCCTTCAAGAAGGTGAAGGAGCTGAAGGCGAACCTGCTGAACGTCTATACCAACGCGCCGCAGGCCATCAATCTGATGGAGCAGGGCGAGGCCTGGATGATCGGCGGCCAGTTCTCCGCCTACACGCTGATCCGCAAGGCCGAGGGCTCGCCGGTCGATCTCGCCGTGCCGCAGGACGGCGGTTTTGCGATGCCCTCCGGCATCGCGAAGGTGGCCGGCGCGCCTGGCGGCGATCTTGCCGACGCCGTGATCGACTTCTTCCTGAGCCCGGAGGCGCAGACCATCCTCGCCGACAAGGCTTTCGTCGCACCGACCAACAAGGGCACGCCGACGCCGGCGGGCTTCCCCGATCCCGCCTCGCTGTTCGCGCCGGACTGGGCGTTCGTCGCCAAGAACCGCGCCGCGTGGGTCGATCGCTGGAGCAAGGAGATGACATGAGCGAAGCCGCGCCGCATCTCGTCGTCCGCAGCGTCTCCAAGCGGTACGGGCCGACGACGGTCCTCGACCATATCGACCTGACCATCCGCCGCGGCGAGCTGGTGACGCTGCTCGGCCCCTCCGGCTGCGGCAAGACCACGCTGCTCCGCGCCATCGCCGGGCTGGCGCAGCCCGACTCCGGCAAGGTCGAGCTCGCCGGGCGCGACATCACCCACGTGCCGCCGCACAAGCGCAATGTCGGCGTCGTGTTCCAGAGCTACGCGCTGTTTCCGCATCTCACGGTCGCCGGCAATGTCGCATTCGGGCTGAAGGTGCGCGGCACGGCCAGGCGCGAGATCGACGCGGCGGTCGAACGCGCGCTGTCGCTGGTCAAGCTCGGGCATCTCGCCGGCCGCCGCATCTCGGCGCTGTCGGGCGGGCAACAACAACGGGTGGCGCTGGCGCGCGCCATCGCGGTCGAGCCTGATGTGCTGCTGTTCGACGAGGCGCTCTCGGCGCTCGATCGCAAGCTGCGCGAGGAGATGCAGGTCGAGCTGCGCCGCCTGCTCCAGGACGTGAAGGCGACCGCGATCTTCGTGACGCATGACCAGGACGAGGCGCTGACCATGTCCGACCGCGTCGCAGTCATGAACAAGGGGCGGATCGAGCAGCTCGCCGAGCCGCGCGAGCTATATTTGCGCCCCGCGAGCCTGTTCGCGCTCAACTTCGTCGGGCTGTCGACGCGGATTTCCGGCACCGTGCTGGCGGCCGACAACGGCAAGGTCGATGTCGAGACCAAGGTCGGCCGCCTGTCGGCGCTCGGCAATTTCCAGGCGGGCTCCCCCGTGATTGTCGCGGCGCGTCCCGAACAGCTTCGCCTGGGCGAGCAAAGCGAGGCCAATTCCGCGGCAGGCCGCGTCCGCTCGGTGGTGTTCCAGGGCTCGCGCACATTGGTCGAGGTCGATGCCGGCGCCGGCGAAAGCCTGCTCGCCGAACTCTCTGGGCGCGATGGCGCGATCCCGCGCGTGCATGACGAGATCCGCCTGAGCTGGCCTGTGACCGAGACCTTTGCGTTTCCGATGGAGGCGCAGGCATGACCGAAGCCGCCCTTCCCGCGCCCGTCGCGGCGCCAGCGGTCGATCGCGAACGGCTCACCGCTGTTGGATTCGTGCTGCCCTCCTTCGTCATCATCGCCGGCGTGTTCGCGCTGCCGCTGGTGCTGCTGCTCGGCGTCAGCGTCATCGACGCCAACGGGCTGACCTTCGCCAACTACAGGCGCCTGCTCGGCACGCCCTATTATCTCGGGGTGATCTGGAATTCGCTGAGGCTGGGGCTGCTGACGACCATCATCGCCTTCCTGATCAGCTATCCCGCCGCCTTCGCGCTGGCGCGGGCCCGCGGGCCTTTACGCTCCGTGCTGCTGGCGACGCTGTTCCTGCCGCTCGCGGCCAGCGTCATTGTCAAAGCCTTTGCCTGGACGATCCTGCTTCGCAGCGACGGCATCGTCAACGAGACGCTGATGGCGCTCGGCATCATCGAAGATCCGATCCGGATGATCTTCACCGAGACCGCGCTGATCGTCGGCGCAGTGAACATCTTCCTGCCCTTCATGATCCTGCCGATCTACGCCATCGTCGCCCAGCTCGATCCGCGCTATGCGGAAGCCGCCTCCACGCTCGGCGCCTCACCGATCGTGACCTTCTTTCACGTCATCCTGCCGCTGACGCTGCCGGGCATCATCGCCGGCGTTGCATTGGTGTTCTCGCTGTCGGTTTCCGCCTATGTGGTGCCGACGCTGCTGATCGGAGAAAAATACCCGACGCTCGCGACCACGATCGCAAAGGCCTATCTGCTGGCGCGTGAGCCCGGCTTCGGCGCCGCAGCCGGCGTCGTCCTGCTGGGAATCGCGATTGCCGTCGTCGCGCTGAGCGCGCGCCTGTCGCGGGAGCCGAAATGATGACGCGCACCGCGATCGCATTTTGCTGGGTGATGGCCATCGCCCTCGCGCTGTTCCTGATCGTGCCACTGCTGGTGATCGCGGCCGCGAGCTTCTCGCCGACGCCGGTGTTCGACCTGCCGCTCACCGGCGCATCGACGCGCTGGTACGGCCGGATCGGACGGCTCGACGGCTTCTGGCCGTCGCTGCTGCTGTCGCTCCAGATCGCGCTGCTGTCGACCGCGATCTCGCTGATCTCAGGCACGCTCGCGGCGATCGCGATCGCGCGCGGAAAACTGCCGGGCGCGGGCATCTTTGCGACCGCGCTGGTGTCGCCGCTGATGATGCCGGGCCTCGTGCTCGGCATCGCGCTGCTGCAGGGCTTTCGCGCCGTCGGCTTCACCGCGCCCGGGGCCACGCTGCTGGTCGCGCATCTCGTGATCACGCTGCCTTACGTCGCCCGCACGATGATCGCAGGCCTTGCGCGGTTCGACTTCACCCTGATCGAGGCGGCGCGGACGCTCGGCTGCACCTATCCCGGCAGCGTGCTGCGCGTGATGGTGCCGGCGCTGGCGCCCTCGTTCCTGATCGCGGGGATCTTCTCGTTCCTGGCCTCGTTCGACAATTATCCGGTGTCGATCTTCCTCGCCGACGTCCGCACCAAGACGCTGCCGATCCGGATGCTGCAATATATCGAGGAGGCGCCCGACCCGACGCTCGCGGCGCTCTCCACCCTCATCCTGACGGGCACGGTGATCCTGCTGTTCGTCAGCGACCGCGTCGTCGGCCTGCATCGCATGGCCGGAACCTCGGACTGATCCATGAGCGAACCCAGGCAAACCACTTCTCATCGCGACTTCGCCGGCTATCGCGGCAGGCCGCCAAATCCGCGCTGGCCGGACGGCGCGCGCGTCGCGGTGTCGCTGGTGGTGAATTTCGAGGAAGGCTCGGAATTCTCCGTAAACGACGGCGACGCCAGCAACGAAGCAATCTACGAGGTGGTCCACAAGCTCGACGGGCCTGATAGCTGCATCGACAGCCATTTCGAATACGGCACGCGCGCCGCGTGGTGGCGCATCATGGACCTGTTCGACGCGCACGGCGTCAAGGTGACGGTGAGCTCCTGTGGCCGCGCGGTCGAGCGCTCGCCGGAGTTGGCGCGCGACGCGATTGCCCGAGGACACGAAGTGTCTGCGCATGGCTGGCGCTGGCAGAGCCATGCCGACATGGACGAAGCCAGCGAACGCGAGGTCATCGTGAACACGGTGGCGGCGATCGAGCGCGTCACCGGACAGCGCCCGGTCGGCTGGCACACGCGCTCGGCGACCTCGCCGAACACGCGGCGCCTGCTGGTCGAGCACGGCGGCTTTCTCTACGACAGCGACGCCTATAATGACGACCTGCCTTATTACCGGGACGTTGCCGGCAAGCAGCATCTGGTGCTGCCCTATGCCTTCGACACCAACGACATGCAGTACTACAACGCCTCGCGCTTCAACGGCGCCGACTTTGCCGACTACGTCATCGATGCGTTCGAATGGCTGAAGCGCGAGGGCGAGACGGCGCCGAAGATGATGTCAGTCGGACTGCATCTGCGCATGATCGGCCGGCCGGGCCGGATCGGCGCGCTGGAGCGGATCCTGGCGCATATCACAGGAAGCGGCTCCGCATGGATCGCGCCGCGCGCGGCAATTGCACGGCATTGGATGACGGCGGTGCCGGCGAGGGTGTGAGTTGCGCCGGCCTGCGCCACATAGAAGGTGTCATGCCCCGGCTTGACCGGGGCATCCAGTACGCCGCAGCTTCTCGGCTCAATCACAATCGTCTCGGAGTACTGGATCGCCCGGTCAAGTGTTCAGCCCGGGGACATGACCGACGGGTGTTCGGGGACATAGCCGA
>NZ_LBJZ01000142.1:0-22098 GCF_028128935.1 Bradyrhizobium sp. CCBAU 11361 | reverse complement strand
ACCTAGCGGCTCTGTACTCACGCTAGCTTTCCAAAGCTGGTGAAACCTGTGCGGCAATTCACAAACGAACAGCAGCTGTTGTGGCCGATGCCGGCTACGCCCGTCGCCAGCGCCACGCCGGGCACGAAGGGAAGCGCGCGGGCCCCCAACGCCCAGATGCCGCCACCGCCGGCGGCCGCACCAGCGGCGCCCGTGGTCACGGCACGGCCCTTGCCGCCGAGCGCGGCTGCCGACAGCTCCGCCGCGGCCGCGGACAGCGCCGCGGCTGAGGTGTGCAACGCGACGGCAGAACTGACAGACCAAGCCGTTCATGAAGCGATACGTCAGACTGCCAGTTGTAATGCCACCCACGCCGAGACCGCCGGCGAGTGCACCACCGCCAATCCATTTGGCCGCGATCGGGTTTGCCTTGTTGAACGCTGCGATACTTTTGCCGAAACCACCGATCCTACTCGAAAGCCAGTACATAATGTTGGCGGCCTCTTTCATTGCCGGGCTGGTCAACGTACCGGCAAGATTGGAGATCGTGGTCGTTAGCGAGTTCAGCGCGGCAGACGGATCATCCTTGTTCACTTCGCCGAATAGGCTCCCGAACTCGGTCAAATCGGATGTTGGCATCGCTGACGCCGTGCTTGCGACACAGATCGGAAACCGAAACGCCGGCCTCATGCTCCTTCAAAATCCCGATGATCTGCTCTTCCGAAATGCGGCTGCGCTTCATGGTCTGGTCCTTGTGTGGGCCAGAACGAACTTCAAACCGGATTAAGCCTGCCGGGCAAGGTCAGTGTCTCCATCAATCCTCCGACGGACTCTCAATTGGAACTGAAAAGCCTGCCTTTACGCGGTCCATGATGACCATCGTCTTCACGCCCTTGATGTCGGGGTTCTCATAGAAAAACCGCCTAGTGAACTGCTCGTAGTCTTCCATGCTGGGCGCAGTCACGTAGAGCACAAAATCAGCATCGCCAGTGACGTAAAATCCATTGACAACTTCGGCTGACGATTTGATCGCCTTCTTGAACCTGTCGATTATGTCGGAACGCTCTCTTTCCAGGCTCACCAGCACCAGCATTTGGATCGGTCTTCCTACGGCTTTCGGCGAAACGATAGAGACGTCCGCCTCGATGATTCCTTCTGAACGGAGTCTCTTTAGTCTCCGCTGACAGGCCGTAGCAGAAAGACCCGCGAGTTCGCCGATGACCTCGGAAGTTAGACGGTTGTTCTTTTGAACGATTTCGAGGATGCGGGCATCAATTCGATCGTACTGCATAATCGGCTCCACGCTTGAGCTGCGTTTCCTCGCAAATAGCCTGTGCGTTGCAGGAAATCTCCCAAACGACCGGAAATGCGACGCAAATGTGTTGTCGATATCAGTATCCTGAATACGTGAGCAATTTCAACTGATGAGTGGGTGGGACTGCCAAATGACCTTTCAGACCGTTCGGCACGAAGGCCCGCATTTGGCCGGCCTTGCAAGGAGGCATCTGCAAGATCTGCGACGTCGCGATTTCCTGGCGGGGGCCGCACTCATTGACGGCTGCTGGGTTGCGGGCGACCGCAGAGATGTTGTGGTAGATCCGGCGACCGGGGAGCAGATCGCGAATGTTGCCCGCTGCCATGTTGCGCATATGGAACGTGCAATCGCCGCAGCTGAGCGATCGTTTCAAGCTTGGCGAGGGCTGTTGCCCTCGCAGCGCGGTGTGATCCTTAGGGCTTGGGCGTCGTTGATGCTTGAGCATTCGGAGGAGCTTGCGATCCTGGTGACAAGCGAGCAGGGCAAGCCGATAACTGAGGCGCGCCATGAAATTGCATATGGTGCGGGATTTCTCGATTGGTTCGCTGCAGAAGGTGAGCGAACATACGGAGAGACGATTCCAAGCCACAAGCCTGGGAGTCTGCTTCAGGTTCGAATGCAGCCAATTGGAGTCGCGGCGGCTATCACTCCATGGAATTTTCCTGTTGCCATGATCACGCGGAAAGCTGGGGCGGCCCTTGCTGCCGGTTGTCCGATCATTGTGAAGCCTGCTCCCGAAACTCCGCTTTCTGCTCTTGCCATCGCCAGGTTGGCTGAAGAGGCTGGAATCTCGCGCGGCGTCTTCCAGGTGCTCGTGGGTGATTCGATCGAACTTTCAAAGCCGCTGTTACGCGACGCGAGAATACGGGCGCTCTCGTTCACGGGCTCCACGGAAGTCGGTCGGCTGCTTCTGGAGGCCTCGGCGGAGACAGTGAAAAAAGTCTCCCTCGAGCTCGGCGGGCATGCTCCGTTCATCGTTTTTGATGACGTTGATCTGGATAAGGCCGTCAAGGGCGTGATGGCCGCAAAGTTCGCGACGTCGGGGCAGGATTGCTTGGCGGCAAACCGCATCTACGTGCAAAAGGGCATTTACGGAGCCTTTGTTGATGCGTTCGCCGCGGCGATCGCCAAACTTAAGGTCGGCCACGGTCTGGAATGTTCAACCGATATCGGCCCAATGACCAAGGTGTCGGTCGCTAACAAGTGTAGAATCCAAATCGAAGATGCCGCTGCGAAAGGCGCGCGAGTTATCTCCGCTGGTGACGGCGCCAACTTGGGGTCAAACTTCGTTCTTCCGACTCTTCTAACTGATGTCACGGAAGAGATGCTTATCGCGCGCGAGGAAACATTCGGGCCAGTCGCCGCAGTGCTTCCGTTCCATTCTGAGGAGGAAGTTGTCGCCCGCGCTAATGCCAACGAAATGGGGTTGGCTGGATACGTCTACACGGACAGTCTCCGTCGAGCGCTACGACTCTCTGAGCAGATCGAGTGCGGCATGTTGGGCATCAATACAGCCTCCTTCACGGGCCCGCCTATTCCGTTCGGTGGCTGGAAGCAGTCTGGGCTCGGTCGTGAAGGCTCACGGCACGGCTTGGCAGAATACATGGAACTTAAGTACGTCTGCTTCGGCGACTTGCTCGCTTAGGAGAATTGGGATGACTGACATCAAGACCATCGCAGAACGAGATCGCGCAAGTGTTCTGCATCCTTTTACTCAGCTGAGGGACTTCGCGAGCGGCAAGATCGGTGATCCCACAATTGTCACGGACGGCAAGGGCATTCGTATCAAGGACGCAGAGGGGCGCACTTACATCGACGGCTTTGCGGGCCTGTACTGTGTAAATATTGGATATGGTCGGACCGAAGTGGCGGAGGCCATCGCGCGGCAAGCGTACAAGTTGGCGTACTACCACTCGTACGCGGCGCATACGACTGAAGAACTGGCGACACTTTCGGATCGTCTTGTGCGAATGGCGCCAGGAAAGCCCAGCAAAGCCTTCTTTGGGCTGTCTGGATCGGATGCCAATGAAACCCAGGCCAAGCTCGTCTGGTATTATAACAACCTGCGTGGCCAACCTAAGAAGAAGAAGATCATCTCGCGCGAGCGAGGTTATCATGGCTGCTCCGTAATCTCCGGGTCAATGACCGGGATGTCATTCTACCATGATCACATGGACCTCCCATTTCCTGGCATTCTGCACACCGGAACGCCGCATCACTATTGGGGCGCTGAGTCGGGCGAAACCGAAGAATCGTTTTCTCGCCGTCGAGCCGCCGAGCTCGAAAAACTGATTGTGCGGGAGGGGCCCGAAACAATTGGCGCTTTTATTGCCGAGCCGGTGTTGGGTACGGGAGGAATTACCCCGCCTCCCACTGGCTACTGGCGCGAAATCCAAGCCGTGCTCAGGCGGTACGACGTTCTATTGATCGCTGACGAGGTGATTTGTGGATTCGGTCGGACCGGCGCGGACTTCGGCAGTACGCTGTATGGTATCGAGCCGGATCTGGTGACGGTCGCGAAAGGTCTGACGTCTGGCTACGTGCCGCTCTCCGCCGCAATCGTTGGTGAGAGGGTGTATTCCGTTATGGAGGAAGCCGCGGATCGGGTCGGGGCATTTTCACATGGATACACCTATTCCGGTCACCCGATTGCTGCCGCCGCGGCCAACGCAGTCCTCGATATCGTCGAGAAGGAACGACTGAGCGACCGCGCTAGGATCGTTGGCGGGCACTTCCTTGGGCGCCTTCGGCAAAGGTTCGCTCAACTTGAAATCGTTGGCGAAGTGCGAGGCGTGGGCTTGCTCGGTGCCGTAGAGTTTGTCGCGGATCGCCATACCAAACGCCGGTTCGATCCGGCGCTCAAGGTGGGCGCCCGCATCTCTAAGGCTGCCCGTGATCGGGGGCTCATTGCACGAGCAATGCCGCATGGAGATATCCTCGGATTCGCGCCGCCGCTGGTCGTATCTGAAGCTGAGATAGATGAGATCGTGGAGCTCGCTTATCGCGCGACGAAGCAAGTAATGGACGAGCTGGCGAAACACTAGACGAGCGTCTGGAGACTGGTTTGCTACCCCAGAGCCGTCTATAACGCACGCTGCCAGAACCTCAGTGTTTCTCATATCAGCCCGCCGGGACTGCCTCTAGCAACGGATATGCGCGGCAGCTGAGAGCAAGCGTTGATGGCAATTTCAATTGCCGGCTAGCCTGTCATTTTGCGGCGGGCATCGCGGATTAGACAACGCAAATCTCACCCCCAGCGCAGTTCGCTTGAATGCTCGGCGTCGGCAAGACAGCGCACTTCGCCCGACGGAGATCCTTAGGAAATATCCATGAACGCTATCCGTATCGATGGAAAGGCTATCGCCGAGTTCCTTCGGGCTCGC
The DNA here is from genome assembly GCF_028128935.1 of Bradyrhizobium sp. CCBAU 11361. Classification (NCBI taxonomy): domain Bacteria; kingdom Pseudomonadati; phylum Pseudomonadota; class Alphaproteobacteria; order Hyphomicrobiales; family Nitrobacteraceae; genus Bradyrhizobium; species Bradyrhizobium sp. CCBAU 11361. Next base: position 17,421 of record NZ_LBJZ01000142.1, on the reverse strand, counting down.
GTCGCTCGCGACGTGGCGTTGCTCCAGGCGAAGTGGAATGTGACCCCAGGGCTTGCGGTGGTACTTGTCGGCGACGATCCCGCTAGTTCCGTTTACGTGAAGATGAAAGCCAGACATGCGCAGGCCGCGGGTTTAAAGTCTCGGCAATGCCTGCTGCCAAGCAATGTCAGTGAAGCCGCTCTGCTGGAGTTGGTCGAGGAGCTCAATGATGATGAATCTATCGATGGCATACTCATTCAGCTTCCGCTACCCGGACACGTCGACCGTTGGCGCGTGTTGGAGGCGATCAATCCAGCTAAGGACGTAGACGGCTTTCACCCCTACAATGTTGGAAGATTGGCGACGGGTCTACCAGCTCTCGCCCCTTGCACTCCGCTTGGGGTTATGCATCTTATTAAGACTGTCGTGAGCGATCTGAGTGGCCTTGACATTGTCGTTATCGGTCGCTCGAACATCGTCGGAAAACCGTTGGCGCTTCTGCTTGGCGATGCCGGGTGCACGGTGACAGGTGCGCAACTACAGACCCGAAACCTGCCCGACCTTTGTCGGAGGGCCGACATTGTTGTCGCGGCAGCAGGTTGCCCGGAGTTGGTGCGAGGCGATTGGCTCAAGCCGGGCGCGATCGTAATTGATGTCGGGATCAACCGAGCGCAAGATCCCACAGGCACCGTCAAAATTGTCGGAGATGTAGCTTTCGCCGAAGCGAGTAAGCGCGCGAGCTATATAAGCCCAGTACCTGGCGGTGTTGGGCCTATGACTGTCGCTTACTTGCTCGCGAACACAGTAAATGCAGCGGTTTCGCGCCGAGGTCTGTCTCTGGTGATGAGCCCGGATGCCGGGCAGGTGTGGCCAGCCTCCTTCCGGGAGACAACTCGTGAAGTCGAGCTGCAGCAAGCAACCTAGACTGATCTGAGCATCACGGCTCTCTAGCGAGCCCAGCATGCAATTGCTTCCGTTGGAGGTATTTGACCGAAGTCGGTCAATCTACCACCGACGCTGCGTCCAGAAACGGTCGCGGGCCAATGGCTCGCGCTCAGTTGAGATCGCTTGAGAGGCGGTTCGCAAGGACGCCGCGCGATCATCGCCCCGTGGCTGCCGCGCATGGATTGGAAACTGGCCATTGCACTGGGCGGCGCCAGATCCCTCCGTCATCCCCGCGGCTTGCTCGCGTGAGCACCAAGGCCTCACGACGCAAAAGATATCGTTTTATCGATCACGCGCAGAATTTCTGTTCCGCGAAGGCCTATATCGAACAAAATCTGATCGGGCGCCCGATACTATTTGAGAGAGGCAATTTGCCGAGCAGGCAAGATCGCAGAATCACAGCGCGGGAGGACGATCAAAGTGAACTTCGCATAGTTTCTTATACCCCCGAGACTCTGTCGCGCATGAGGTTTTGGTAAGCGGGATCGCTGCTATCACACCCGCTCCCGTCATGCACGCCAGAGGCGGTATCGCAATCAATTCGTTCGCGACGTCCGCGCCGCCAATCCTAATATCCAATCGCTGATTCTTGGGCTGCGCCCGGACTCACCTGCGGTTATGTCCTTGAGTCGTGGAATGCAAAGCAAACTGCCCTCCCATGCGGAATATGTCATCGTTGGTGGTGGCATCATCGGTCTATCGATCGCCTACCACCTTACCCGGCTGGGGCATCGCGACGTTTTGCTGATCGAGCGTGACCAGCTGACAAGCGGCACGACCTGGCATGCAGCAGGACTGGTCACGCAGCTGCGAGCCAGCGAGAATATGGCGAAGCTGGCCCAATATACCGCGGGGTTGTTCCGCGAACTCGAGGAGCGCACCGGCCAAGGCACCGGCTTTCGGCAGTGTGGGTCGATCACGGTCGCGGCAACGCCCGCGCGTCTTGAAGAGCTGCGGCGTGGTGCCTCCATGGGGCGCTCCTTTGGTCTGGACGTGGAGATCATCGACGCTGCCGAAGCCAAGCGACGCGTGCCCTTGCTCGACGTGGCCGACGTTCTTGGTGCCGCATGGATCGCATCCGACGGTAAGACGAGCCCGGTGGACACGGCGCGCGCCTTCGCCGCCGGCGCGCGGCAGGGAGGCGCGAAGATTCTCGAGCGGACACCGGTGACGCGCATCATCGTGGAAAAGGGGCAAGTTGCCGGTGTAGAAACAGCGGAAGGCACCGTGCGCTCCGAAAGAGTGGTGATTTGCGCGGGAATGTGGACACGCACGCTCGCTGCCGATCTGAATTGGGCGGTGCCACTGCATGCGGCCGAACACTTCTATGTCGTGACAGAGGCCATTCCTGGTCTGTCACCCGACACACCCACGGTGCGCGATCTCGATGCCTGCTTCTACGCAAAAGAAGACGCGGGGAAGTTGCTGGTGGGTTTCTTCGAGCCTCATGGCAAGCCGTGGGGCATGGAGGGGATCCCGCGTGAGTTCAGTTTCGATTCGTTGCCTGACGATTTCGAGCATATCGAGCCTCACCTTGCCGATGCCATGCGCCGCATGCCGGCGTTGGAGAATGTGGGGCTTCAACTGAGCTTCAATGGCCCGGAAAGCTTTACGCCTGATAATCGATTCCTGTTAGGGCCCGCTCCCGATATTAATGGGCTCTATGTGGCGTCCGGGTTCAATTCGTGCGGTATCGAATCTTCTGGCGGCGCTGGCAAAGTCGTAGCCGAGTGGATGTCGACGGGAATGCCGGCTAATGACTATTGGGAAATGGACGTCCGGCGTGCCATGCCATTCCAGCGCAACCGGCGATATCTGCATGATCGCACGGGCGAGGCAGTCGGCCTTCTTTATGCTCTGCATTGGCCTCACAAGTCACCGGCGACGGCTCGAAACGTGCGCGTCTCGCCGCTTCACGACCGGTTGGCAGCCGCGGGCGCGATCTTCGGCGAAGCCGCCGGGTGGGAGCGCGCGCAATGGTTTGCCTCCGCTGAGGCGCCGGCGAACGCTCACGCCACGTTTGCTCGCGACGATTGGTTCAAATCGAGTGGGGCGGAACACGAGGCGGCTCGGTCCGGGGTGACGCTGTTTGATCAAACCTCCTTCGCCCACGTGCTGGTACAAGGACGCGATGCTCTCGCCTTTCTTCAGCGCCTCTCCACGAATGATATCGACGTTCCGGTTGGCCGGATCGTTTACACGCCCTGGCTCAATGAGCGGGGTGGCATGGAGTCCGACGTCACGATCGCGCGAACGGGCAATGAAGAGTTCCTGGTGGTCACGGCTGCTGTGCAGCGCATTCGCGATCTTGCGTGGCTGCGAACACATGCCAAAGGGGCGGGCCACGTGTTCGTCACCGACGTATCCTCGGGCTACTCATGTCTTTCCGTCATGGGACCGCGTGCACGAGAGCTGCTCATGCGCGTCAGCCCAGCGGATTTCTCGGATGCTGCATTTCCCTTCGCAACAGCCCGTGAAATCGAGATTGGCTATGGTATGGCGCTCGCCTTCCGCATGACGTTCGTGGGTGAGCTTGGCTGGGAGCTGCACATCCCGGCTGAACAGACACTCGGTGTCTACGATGCCCTTGTCGCGGCGGGGCGCGATCTCGAACTGCGCCATGCCGGCTACGTCGCATTGAATACGTTGCGCCTTGAGGCAGGTTACCGTGACTGGGGTGCGGACGTGAGTGATGAAGATTCTCCACTTGAAGCTGGACTTGGATTCACGATCGCCTGGAACAAGGGCGATTTCATCGGGCGTGCAGCGCTTGAATCGCAGCGCGGGCAGACTCCCCGCCGGCGCCTGGTGCAATTTGCTGCGCCCGCGGCGACGCCGCTGATGTTCGGAACAGAGCCGGTGTGGCGCAATGGTGCGCTCGTCGGCTACCTGCGCTCCGCTGGGTTTGGTCATACTCTCGGTTGCGGTGTTGGCATGGGATATTTGCACTGCGAGAGCGGCGTGAGTGCTCAATGGCTGTCCGAGGGAGCTTTTGAGATAGAGATCGCAAGCGAGAGGCATGCGGCCATCGCATCACTTCGCGCCTTTTACGATTTAAACCGTACGCGAGTGAAGGGTGAATTGCGCAAGCTCGAAGACCTCATTGCCCCGGAGCTGCTCTCGGCACGCTCGAAGAACTGACTCAAATCAACTGCTTGTTTTACGTTTCTTATGGGGCCGCCGCCCGGCGGTGACTGCTATGGCCGACCGTTCGATGATTCTCGCGTTCTCCTGCCCCGATCGTCCAGGTATTGTATCGGCGGTCTCAAGTCTCTTATTCCAGGCCGGCTGCAATATTCGCGATGCGCAGCAGTTCGATGACATTGAAACCGGTCACTTTTTCATGCGCGTGGTCTTCGATCGTCTCGAGGATGCGAATTCACAAGCTGACATCGCCGCATCGGTCGAAGAGTTGGCCAATCGTCTCGGTATGAAATTCACATTGCGTGAGCGCGCCGCCAAAAAACGAGTCATGCTGCTCGTCTCCAAATTCGATCACTGTCTGGCGGATCTGCTCTACCGGTGGCGCATCGGGGAGCTTCCGATGGAGCTGACCGCGATCGTCTCCAACCACAGTCGCGAACATCTGTCTTCTACCGATCTGGGTGAACTGCCATTCTACCATCTCCCTGTCACCAAGCAGACCAGGATGGAACAAGAAGCACGAATTTGGGCGCTCGTGCAGGAGACCAGCACGGAGCTTGTTGTCCTTGCGCGGTATATGCAGATTCTCTCGGATGGCTTCTCCGCCAAATTGTCGGGGCGCTGCATCAATATCCACCACTCGTTCCTCCCGGGCTTCAAGGGCGCCAAACCCTATCACCAAGCTCATGAACGAGGCGTCAAATTGATCGGTGCGACAGCTCATTATGTGACCTCCGACCTGGATGAAGGACCAATTATAGAGCAAGATGTCGAGCGAATCTCGCATCGCGATATGCCAGACGATCTTGTTCGCAAAGGTCGTGATATCGAAAGGCGCGTACTCGCTCGCGCAGTGCTCCACCATCTCGAAGATCGCGTGGTGCTGAACGGAAAAAAGACGGTGGTCTTCACGGGCTAGCCCAAGCTTCGGCGCGACAGAGCGCATCTTCTCGGACATGAAGAGTGGTGCTGAGCACACAAGCTGATGTGAGGCCGATGGACGCGCGCCAATGGGCTGCTTTCCATTGTCTTAGGCTAATTTGCGTGCATATGATGGCCGGGTGTTGCGCTCCGCAACGGCGGACCGCAAGCGACTGTTGTCGCGCTTGGCTGCTTTCCTAGATCGACGAGATTGGAACGCTCCGCGCCAACTTGCTCGCGACCTCGCGAGAACGTTGGTGGTGATGCCTTTGGTTAAGCTGAAGCGTTGGGTTGGATGACGTCGGCGGGAGGTTTTGTGGGGCAAGGCTGGCCATGGTCTTCGCGACTCTGTGGCTCTCAAAACTCTGAGACGCGGATTCGGCGACGCCGCATGATCACCTCGAATTTTGAATAGAATCGGCGCGATGCGTATACACGATGCAGTAAATCATCGGATTGGCGCGGAGAGTGGGTCTCAAATGTCCAGGCGGCCCTTTTATGCTGATGCCACAATCAATCGGTTATGGCGTTGGAATGGACAATTTCTGGTTAAAGCAGGCATTCGATCGAGTTGGGAAGCCCCAGGCGCAATCCTTGTCGACGCACGTTACTGCGGACGTGACGATCGTCGGCGGCGGTTACCTCGGTCTATGGACCGCAATTCGCATCAAGCAATGGTCGCCATCACTCAAAGTGGCGATTGTGGAGAGGGATTTGTGCGGGGCGGGAGCAAGCGGCCGGAACGGCGGATTCGTCACAAGCTATTGGGCCAAATATCTTTCATTGCACAAGTTGTGCGGGCCCGATGAAGCAACCCGGATTGCTCAAAGCTCCGCGGAAGCGGTGCTGGAAATTGGCGCGTTCTGTCGTGAGAACGGCATAGAGGCTGAGTTCCGCGCTGATGGGTGGTTGTGGACCGCCACCTCTGCGTCCCAAATCGGCTGCTGGAATCCTCTGATCAGCGAATTGGCGAAGCATGGCGTGGGCCCGTTCCAGGTCCTTGACCGTAGTGACGTCGCGGGCTTAGGCGGGACAGAGGGTAACCTGGCCGGAGTATTCGAACCTCATGCCGCCACAGTGCAGCCGGCGATCCTTGCCCTCGGTCTTCGCCGTCACGCCCAGGAACTGGGCGTCACGATTTATGAGCACTCGCCAATGATCCGTCTTGAGCGGACAAGAACGCCAAAGGTGATAACGCGTACAGGTTCGATTACAAGCAAGAAGGTGGTATTGGCCATGAACGCTTGGGGGGCCCAATTCCCCTATCTGCGGCGTAAGGTAGTGATCGTGTCCAGCGACATGATTGCGACGAGAGCCAGCTCCGACAAGCTGAAAGAGATCGGCTTCACGAATGGCGTCGCAATATGTGATTCTCGCATGTTCCTAAATTACTACCGTAACACGCCGGATGGCCGCATCGTTTTCGGCAAATCGCTGGGACACTTCGCGTTCGCCGGCCAGGTAGCCGATCACTATGAAGGGCCCTCACCCAGGGCCAATGACGTGGAGGAAAGCTTCCGCAACCTCTATCCGATGCTCAATGGCCTGGACATCGAATCTTCGTGGACCGGCCCCATTGACAGATCCGTGGATGGTTTACCCTTTTTCGGCCGTCTCGACGGTCACCCGGATGTATCTTTCGGCATCGGCTTTTCTGGTCAAGGGGTCGGGCCCACCGTCCTAGGCGGAAAGATACTCGCTTCGCTTGCTCTTGACGAAACGAACGAGTGGTCCCGATGTGGGCTGGTCCGCGATGATGTTGAAAAGTTCCCGATCGAGCCGTTCCGCTATGTCGGCGCCATCGTTGTCCGCGAAGCGCTTCGACGGAAAGAGGGCTTGGAAGATCGTGATCGGCGCTGCGATCCGTTCACTCTTGCGCTCGCCAACCTTGCTCCCGTCGGTTATGTGCCTTCAACGCGCAACTGACCTTGCGCATCGGGCCGCCGAATTCTCATTCTCGATCCGCGAAAGATTTTGTCGATCGCGACTTTCGTGTATCTCGCCGCTCGCTCCACCGTAAGGAAAACCGACTAAGATGCGAGGAGGTAGCGGGGCGACTCAACGACGAGATCTTAGGATCTGATTTGTCTTTTTGCTTGCTCCCGCTCCGGAAAACAGGTGATCGCGTCCTAACTCGAATTGGGTGCGATTACTGTTTCTGGCCGCGTGGCCTCGGGAATGTGTGTGGCTTACGGGATCGGAGTATGTCGTGGTACTCGCGCCCGCAGTGACGATGGCTGCTTGGACTGCATCATTCGCGGATGTGAATTGCAGTGCTTCGTTTGGCTCGGTTTGTTTGGAAGTGTTTCCCCCACTAGCTGAGGCAGTGATCCCGATCTCGATCGCCGCGCGCGAGCGTATCACCCTAACTCGCTCGGTCGCGATCATCTACCTTGAAGTCCCGGGTATTCGACGATATGGGCACTGGAGATAATTGACGACTGTTCGAAATCGAAGGCCTACTATCCCATCGCTCCTCTATCTCCGGCGTCGATCCCAGGCGCGCCGCTACGATCACTGACAAGCCTGTGCCCGCTCGAGACCCTCGTCATGTCGCGCGAACCCGACGTGACGCATAATCGCGTGAGAACCTTCGGTTCGAACGCAGAAATCCCGCAATGAAGCGCAAAAAATGAGCGAAATCGGTCGCCAGACTCAGTAATGGTTGCAGATGGTAGCGATCTTGCCGGCCACCAAAGCCACCCCGCATCTCGATGGAGCCACGACTATGGCGATCAACAAAGCACCTCAGGCGTTTCCGAGAACAGAGTATCTGCGAAGACTTGCTGCAGTGAAGGCGGAAATGGGTCGCCGGGACATCGATGCGCTTGTCGTGTCTTTCGACAGGCACATGAACTATCTCACAGGCTATACTGCACGATCGGGCTACGTTCCGCAGGGGCTCGTAGTTTCAACGCGCGAAGAGGAGCCGACAATTATTCTACGCCAGATGGATGCTCCGGCAGCCCATCATCAGACGTTCTTGCAGCGCGATAAGGTCATCGGCTACCCAGAAGCGCTCATTGGTAACCCAGAGAAGGACGGCTACGACAGCGTCATCGACTTCCTACATGAGGTGGGCGCCGCCAACCGCGCCGTAGGACTTGAATTTGGCAACTTGCCCCCGGCGGCTGTAGAAAAGTTTAAAGCGCGATTGCCAAAAGCAAAGATTGTGGATTTTACTGGCGCTATCACCTGGATCCGGATGATCAAGTCGGATCTGGAGATTGCTTTCATGAAGGACGCAGCTGCCATCACCGATGCAGGAATGATGCGCGCCGCAGAAGTCATACGTCCTGGTGTGCGAGAAGCTGATGCGGCCGCAGAGATCGTAGCGACCCTCGCCCGCGGTACCAACGGAAAAGCAGGGACGTCCCTCGCCAATTTCTGGATGAACTCCTCTCCTCGGACCGGAACAAGTCACCTTACGTGGAGCGACGACGTTTATCGAGTGGGTTCTCAAATCAACCTTGAAGTCGCTGGCGTGCGTTACACCTACACTGCTCCGATGAGCCGCACCTTTTCAATTGGTCGCCCCTCCGAACGTCTACACCGTGTACATGAGGCCCAGCTCGCTGGTCTCGACGCTGCGCTTGGCGCGTTTCGTCCAGGGAGCACCTGTAGCGACATCGCGCAAGCCGCCCAGCGTGCCCTTGAAAAGCACGGCGTCCACAAGGAGTCCCGCTTCGGCTACCCTGTGGGGATCGACTGGACGGAAACGACCGCTAGTCTCAAGGAAGGCGATATGACCGTGCTGAAGCCGAACATGACGTTCCATTTGCATCTCGGTAACTGGGTTGACGAGGACTTTGGCGTGATGGTGAGCCAGTGTATTCGTGTGACCGACTCTGGGGTCGAAGTGTTGACCAAGACGCCTTTGAAACTCTTCGAGCTTCCATCCGCTCCATGAGGATAGCGAAGACGCGCGAGCGGTGTGACCGTCCTCCTCAAACGCTGGAGGCCGAGAGCTCTCGTGCAAGTTCTCGGTGGACGATACAGTTGCGCGCGCCAGCAGAGCTCGCACGCGTTAGTGCGACCGCGAATCGACTACCCCTGCTTAAAGCGTTCGAGGGGCAGATTGTTCGACCGGGGGAAAGAAACGAGGGTTGGCGGTTCGCGCCAGGCCGCATCCCTTGAGAACGGGCCGACCAATTATGACAGTGCAATCTAAGGCGCGCGCTGAATGAAAAAGAGAGAGACCGCAGAACATCGAAGTGCCTCGATTGAACGGCGCAATGCTTTGCAAATGATCCGCTCGCTCTATCGATCGATAGACTTGCGGTGTGATCCTGCGCCGTTCGACTATTCGCCTCCAACGCAATCGACATTACACAAAAACGGAAAAGATCATGACACCGGTTCTCCTTAAAGATTCGATCAAGTTGCCTACCAGTGCCCTCGACAATGTCAGCCCGGTTTCTCGCCCCGTCGGTGAGCCGGTCTCGATTATGCGCAATAAGGTCGCCTTCAAGTCTCCTGTGGACGCAACCACCACCGGCGTTTGGGAATGCACGCCGGGAAGATGGCGCCGTCAGGTGGCCGAGGCAGAATTCTCCACCTTTCTTTCAGGGCGTTGCACGTTTACTCCCGACAGCGGGGACGCAATCCTTATTGAGCCCGGTGACTCCATTTATTTTCATCCGAACACGAACGGAGAATGGAATGTAATCGAGACAGTTCGGAAAGCCTACGTCATACTTCCTAGGAACACGCCGGCTGCCTGATCGCAGCTATCAATCTTGGGGGCGACTCTGCGGCAGATCTACAGGCGCTGTTGTGGGTTCGCCCTTAGGCGCCATTTAAGGTTGTGCAGCGAGCCCGGTAGCAAGCCAGCAACTACAATTTCCTTACCGCGCCACGCTCTCGATAGCAGTTCAGCGCCTACGAGAACGCTTCTCTTTGAGAGCCAGCGCATCACCCGCTGTTATGGCTCATTCCCTCGGGTTTCCGGCGGGCGTGTTTGACCAGGATCGGGGCACGAAGTTTTTGTCAATTCGGCGCCACTGTTTGCACGGGCCGAAGGGTTCAGTAATGGCGCTGATTTGGGCGCACCGTCGAGCAACATCAATCGTCCGGGGTCTCAATTGGGACAGCAAAGCCTGCCTTGACACGATCAATGATGACCATAGTCTTGACGGCTTTTATATCCGTGTTTTCGTAGAAGAAGCGCCGGGTGAACTGCTCGTAGTCCTCCATGCTTCGCGCAGTCACGTACAACACGAAATCAGCGTCGCCAGTGACGTAAAATCCATTGACGACTTCTATGGAGGATTTTATCGCCTTCTTGAACTTGTCAATTATGTCCGCTCGCTCTCGCTCCAGGGTCACCAGAACGAGCATCTGGATAGGGTTCCCAACCGCCTTGGGTGAGACGATCGAGACATCAGCCTCGATGATCCCCTCCGAGCGGAGCCTCTTTAGTCGCCGTTGACACGCGGTGGCCGACAGCCCAGCGCGCTCGCCGATTACGTCCGTAGTCAGGCGATTGTTCTTTTGCACGATCTCTAGAATGCGGGCGTCTATTCGATCGTACTGCATGGCCGGCTCAATTTGGGCTCAAGATGGTATCCTAACGCAGGAATGCTCCGATCAGAGGAAAAATTCGACGTTTATAGTATCACCATTTAGCTTGTTCGAGGAAATCCGGCAGATTGTTGAATTGTTGGATCGCCTCCCGTCAGCTGTTCGGCCTCCGAAGAGTTAGCTTTTGGAGGAGTTAGGTATGGTGTTACCAAACGACTCTATTGCGGCGTAAGCGCCAGCGCCGCCCCAACTACGCTAAGCCTCGCAAGGCGTTGGCGGAGCCACTTTCCGCCACTGATCAATCCGGCGTCGGCCTGGCTCAAAACGAGCTGCACTCGAAACGACGTTGCGGCCCGTGGATATCGGCGGTTCGCCCGCTCACTGACATCACGCGCCGCCGCCGTCGTTCCAGAATCGCGTCATCTCGCGAGATATCTCATAGATTACATCAGCGCCTCGGACGTCCGAACTTCGCTCTGACTCTCGCACTCTCAGGTCCCACGTCACGGCGGCCGCGTGGGATGTCACCTTGGCCAACCGGAGCCCGCCCGCGTACGAGATAGTGGTGAGAGCCGGATAGACGCTTGATATTCAGCCCTGTTCGGTGCGGGCATACTAGCGAGACTGTCGTTCAATCGACCGCCCTTGCGATCCGCCTGCGCCCTGTATTGGAATTTCGCAGGGCGGCGAAGAAGTTCTGCACAAAATCACATAATTAGATGAATGTATGCGCCGCATGTTGAGGAGTTGGCCGACTTTTGTCCACTCGACGGGGTAACGTTCCCATCTTCGACGGCCTGCGTCGACCGAGATCAAAGAGGGATTCAAGCCGATGATCAAACGCAGCAACAGCTTTCTCTCCGGTGTCGAACGCGAGGCGGTGATAGAGCTTCGCCATGCCATGCATCAAGAGCCTGAACTTTCCAATGCAGAATGGAAGACGCAGGAGCGGATCCGCTCGACATTGGAGAAATTCGGCATCACCGGCGCGAAGGTCTTCCACAACACCGGTCTCTATATCGACATCGAGGGCACCGCATCCGGCCCGAAGCGCTCGATCGCGGTGCGCGGCGATATCGATGCGCTCCCGATCCAAGAGGCCCGCGAGGATCTGTCCTATCGTTCGCAGGTGGATGGCGTTATGCACGCCTGCGGACACGATATGCACGGTTCGATCGCGCTCGGTACCGCCTTGGCGTTCCACCGGCTTCGTGACAATTTCGCCGGTAAAGTGCGCGTGTTCTTTCAGCCCGCCGAGGAGGCAGAGCCAATGGGCGGGCGCACTGTGGAAGAGAAAAAATTATTGGACGGCTTCGATGCGGCGGTTGGCTTCCACGTCGCGCCCGATATTCCTGCCGGCACGTTCGGTGCGCGCGAAGGTGCGGTAACCAAATCTGCGGATCAGTTCAATCTGACCATCACCGGTACAATGGCACATGGCGCGGCACCTCATAAAGGTGTCGACGCGATCACAATAGCAGCCGCCTTCATCAACGAGGTGCAGAAGCTGATCTCGCGCGAAATGCCGATCGATGACGGCGCGGTCATCACCATTGGTACCATCCACGGCGGGCAGGCAGCCAACATCATCTGTCCTTCGGTCGTTATAGAGGGGACTATCAGAACTCGTAGCCCTGAGCGTCGCTCGCTGCTATCGCAACGGGTGCGCGAAGTGGCTGAAGGTGTGGCTACGATGCATCGCGGTAAAGCCGAGTGCGTCATTCGCACCGGCGAGCCGCCCGTCATCAACGATGCCGAAATGGTTCAGCGCTTCCACCAACTTGTCTGTGAGACAGAGGGGCGCGACGCTCTCACCGACAAGAAAAAGCAGGCAAACGGGAGTGATGACTTCGGCTTCTATGCGGCCTGCGTGCCCTCCATCTATTTCTGGTTTGGTAGCGCTGCACCCGGCAACGACTCCCTTGTGCATACTCCGACCTTCGGAGCCTCCGATGACCTCCTTATTCCGACGACGGAGCTCACGATCAGATACATTCTCGATCTGCTGAAGTTTTGAAGCGGCTGGCGAGGGCTGGGCCTAATACACGCCATTGCGCAGACGCATGAATCCCTTGCCTCAGTAGCGACAGAAGGAGGCCATCAGCCGCATGCATGCTCTGCCCTTATCATAACGAGGCCAGACCTCAATCTCGATAGTTCGGAGGGGCAGCATTGCGGCGGCCGCGAGGTATTACGGCATGGATCAGGTGCCGATTTTGCGAGCCAGGGCGGCAGGCATGTTCTCGGGCGCGGCCAACGGGTGGCTTGGCCTTTGCGCATTCCATGAATCAGAAGTCTGCACGAGGGCATTGATCCGTCTCCGCCAGCGTCAGACGAGACGTTGCGCCTTGCGCGGCGGTAGATCAGCCTAAGAGAAGCGTAGCAATTTTCGCAATCATTGGTAGAAAACGGGCGGAAGTCCACAGGTAAGGGCAAGCTAATCTGCCGTGCAACGCGCTCTGCTCATGGTTCCCACCTTCGGCCGCACCTTACGAAGGCGCAGAAACACATCTCGAAGACACCGTGATGCGCACAAATTCAGCGTGGCCTTGCCAACATCAGTGGAATGCTGCGGCCGGTTGAAATAGCTTTGCGCCAACTGGCTGCGGCCCTTTCGCGCGGATTGCCAGAACACTAGGGAAGCGTCCATGGACAGATTCGATTCGAAGTTTTCGCGCCGCTCTTTTCTCGCCGGGGCGGCTGGCGTCCTCGCGGCGCCAATGGTCATTGGCTCGCGCGCCGTCGCAGCTACTGATTTCGTGACAATGGTTGGGTATGGGGGGACGTTTCAAGAGACGTTGGTCAAGTATGTGATGACTCCGTTCGCTGCGGAAACGGGAATCAAAGTTAAATTCGTTCCCGCCCCCGACCTTGCAAAAATCAAGGCTATGCAGCTCACGCGTAGCGTCGAGTGGGACATCTACAACGGTAATGGAACGTGGGCTGCATCTGGATCCAAGCAGGGCTTTTGGGAGAAGTTGGATACTTCCATGTTCGACTTGAAGGATCTGGCCATTCAGCCGACGAGCGACGTCGTCACACTTGATCTCTATGCTGCGGGCGTGGCGTGGGATCCGAAGAAATACGGCGCCGGAAAGCATCCGGCGAACCTTGCTGAATTCTTCGATATCAAGAAATTCCCAGGTCGTCGCTGTCTTCGCAAAGAGCCTGACGGGGCGCTTGAGGCGGCTCTCCTTGCCGACGGTGTGGCGCCAAAGGACATTTATCCTCTCGATCTGGAGCGTGCGTTCAAGGTGCTCGATCGGATCAAGCCGGGAATCGTATGGGCGAGTGCGACTACTCAAACCATTTCTCTTGTGCAGACAGGGGAGGTCGATTTTAGCTATACTTATAACAATCGCGTCAAGGCGACGAATGAACCTGGGGGTGGGATGCCATTGGCGTTCTCCCTAGACCAAAATCTGATCTTTACGAGTCCCCTTGCGGTGCTCAAAGGGGCGCCGAACAAAGAGAATGCGATGAAGCTGATCGCCTATATGTTGCGCCCCGAAGTTCAGGCGCGAATGGACAATCAGCTCGGGTTTCTGCCGGTATCAAAGAAGGCGCTGCCGATGCTTTCCCTCGAGGCGCGCAAGTGGCAGCCGGACCTGAGCAACCCCAACAATCTCATGATGAGCAATGAGTATTGGGCGGATAATTTCGAATCGGTATCGCGTCGTTTTCAGGAATGGCTGCTGACATGACGGCGTTTCGCGGCGGCCATTTATCCGCGTTGTTGTGGATGCGCGGTAGTCTATCATCTCTATTGAAGCGTTTAGCGGGCTCATGAGTCGTATTAGCAACATTCGCGCGCAGACTATCTTCATGTCGCCTGCCGTCTTGGTGGCGGTCGGAATTGTGCTACCTCCTCTTTTGTACGTATTCTACACCAGCGTCGACGGATCAGCCCTGTCGGTGGCCTCTTTTGGTGAGGTTCTAACAAGCAAATTGTTCGGGCGAGCGTTGGGCACGACACTTGTTGTAGCAGCCTCGGCGTCAGCAATTAGCTTGCTTCTTGGATTCATTGTGGCGCTGCACCTTGCTCGTCAGTCGCCGCGTCGCCGAACTGCGTTGACGGTGCTCGTACTTCTTCCGCTCTGGACCAGTGTCTTGGTTAAATGCTTCGCATTTACGATTATCTTGGGACGTGAGGGGATCATCAACAGTGCTCTCAGCTGGGCTTTCAATGCGAAGATCGAGCTACCGTTCGTGTTCAACCGGATGGGCCTCCTGATCGGCCTAACAAATTTTCTCATTCCGTTTGTCGTGTTGCCCGTTCTTGCTAGCCTGCTCGCTATTGACGGAGCGATCTACCGCGCAGCTTCCATAATGGGAGCCAAGTCCGCGCGCATATTTTGGACGGTCACCATTCCCATGAGTTTGCCCGGCCTATTCGCTGCTCTATTGAGCACATTCGTGATGTCGTTGGGCGCCTTCGTAGTCCCGGCACTACTCGGTGGTTCCCAAGATCAAATGCTGTCTAATCTGGTCGATTTCTACAACCGGCAAGTCCTCGCATGGCCCAAAGCCTCAGCCGTTAGCGTGGTGCTTTTTGGCATGGCTCTAATCTTCGCCGCTCCTCTGGCGCTTTGGCGCCGCCGCAAACTGTAGGATTCCGTCGTGTCAGACATGTTTCGTGACCCTCATGCGCGTCGCTACCGAGCGATGGGCACTGGATTGGCTGTGGTTGTCTACGTGTTTCTACTGGCTCCGCTCGTGGTCACTGTGCCGATGGCCTTTGGCCCGACAAATGCGCTGGCTTTCCCGCCGTCGAGTTACTCACTCGATTTGTTCAGGATATTCTTTAGTTCACCGGCTTGGCTGGAGCCCCTCTTCGAAAGTATCAAGGTCGCGCTCGGCTCTACGGCGCTGGCAATACTTGCTGGTGTGCCCGCAGGTTACTGGATCGCTCGCCACCAATTCCTCGGCAAAGGGTTGATTTCTAGCATAGTCATGAGCCCGCTTGTCGTTCCCTCCATCGTTACCGCGCTCGGACTTTATTTCTACTTTTCCTACCTCGGGATCAGCGCAACAACGTTATCCTTGGTGCTAGGCCACGTCATGGTCACCTTGCCTTATGTGATCCTGCTGATCATGGCGGGTGTCAACAAGTTAGACCGCAATCTCGAATTCGGCGCTGAATTGATGGGTGCCGGACCGCTGCGAATGTTCGTGACGGTGGTGATACCGCAACTCATCCCTTCGGTCGTCAGTGCTACATTCTTTGCCTTTCTGCTGTCCTTCGATGAAGTTGTCATCTCATGGTTCCTGGCCGGTACAAGCACGGTCACTCTCCCAGTGAGAATGTTCAGCGCTCTCGAATGGGAGGTTTCGCCGGTAATTGCGGCCGTGTCCACATTGTTCATGGCCGTTTCTCTGCTCGTCTGCATAGTGACGATCGCATTGAAGAAGGAGACCCCTGTCAATGTTTGATCGATTGGGTGCGACGATCCGCTTCGATAGTATAAGGACGCAATTCCGAATGAAGCCTCAGCTCAAGAACGAGGGTGCCTTTGAAGAGATCAGACGTCAGCACGTGCCTAGCGGCTTGCTCCGATCGCAGACGCCTGCGCTTCGTCCATACGAACCCGGTAAAGGAGTAAACCGGATGCAGGGCTGCACTGATCTCGGCAATCCCGTCGCCCACGCGATCGCGTTGCACGGTATATCCAAGACGTTCGGCGTGGTGACGGCGTTGCACCCGACCGACCTCTGCGTGGAGAAAGGCGAATTCCTCACCTTACTTGGCCCGTCTGGCTCGGGCAAGACTACGCTGCTCAACCTGATCGCAGGTGCGATGGGACCAACGAGCGGCACTATTCTGCTCGATGGACGTGACATCACCCGAATGCCTCCGCGCGAGAGGGGGATTGGGATGGTGTTCCAGAATTACGCCCTGATGCCACACATGACGGTGTTCGAGAACGTGGCCTATCCATTGCGTGCGCGCCGCCAGTCCTCCAAAACGATCCGGCCCAAGGTCATGGAAGCTCTCGATCGCGTCGGTTTGGCTGGCTTTGAAAATCGAAAGCCGGGGCAGTTGTCGGGCGGGCAACAGCAGCGCGTAGGAATTGCGCGATGCATCGTATATTCGCCCTCCATCATCATGATGGATGAGCCTCTGGGCGCGCTGGACAAGAACCTGCGCGAACAAATGCAAGGAGAGATCAAGCGTCTCCACAAGGACCTCGGAATTACGTTTATCTATGTTACGCATGACCAGGAAGAGGCGCTCAACATGTCAGACCGCATCTGCCTGATGGGCACGGGGCAAATCGCTCAGCTTGGGACACCGGATGAGTTGTACTTTAAGCCGCGCAGCCGTTTTGTAGCAGAGTTCATCGGCGAATCGAATCTAATCAGCGGACGAATGATCAGCGCTGATCGGATGGCGATCGCCGGAAGCCGGTCTATTAGCGTCCCTGGAGCGCGACGGCCCGAAGGATCGGAGCTCCTGGTTATGGTGCGGCCGGAGAAAATGCGAATTGCCGGAGTTGACGAGCCGGTCACGCCCGGCACCGATGTACTCACGGGCGAAGTTGTAAGCAGCTCGTTCATCGGAGGTATGACGCGCGTGACTGTCAATACCGACAACGACCTAAAGATCACCGCCAAGATGATATCGGATCGCGCCGAATCAAGGCCGGCGGCCGGAGCGCGAGTTCAACTTTGCTGGTCGTCCTCGGACGTGGTGGTTCTCGAGAAATAACGCTCCCTAAGAGCTGCGCTAATCTGCCGGGGCGACTGGCGGCAACGTTCGAAGCGCCGGCTAAGCCGCGTAAAAGTGCCTGGCCGGCGCCGTACGCTCCAATGTCGTCTCGCAAGCGGCATGGATCGTAAGCGGTGTGTCTCCCGCACCTTGTTCGGCGTGAGCTGATCGGCAACATGCGAGCCGTCATATACAGTAAG
>NZ_LBJZ01000141.1:0-21439 GCF_028128935.1 Bradyrhizobium sp. CCBAU 11361 | reverse complement strand
GTACAACGAGGAGCGGCCCCATGGAGCGATCGGCAATCGGCCGCCGATTTTGCTGCAAAATCACGCCGGCGCCACCAGCCCGCCAACGTGATAAGAGCGCAAAACTCTAGTTCTGGGTGGTCCAAAGTTCGGTCTCGCTACAAAAAAGTCCGAGACTCTAGCTGCCGCTGGATGAAAATTCAGTGGCAGGTCATGGCAATAACATTGCCTCTAACATCTCCACGACATTTGAGAAGTTGAGATCAGGTGACCTTGCCCCCATATGTGGAACGGCCCGCGTGGCAAGAGCTTTTTCAGTCGATTTCACACATTGGAACGGTGCGGTCATATGTCCGGCCTTTGCGCCAAGCGCGACCCGTTGATGAGACCTCGATCCGCGATCTCCATCAGGGCCAGCGGCCATGGCATCGGTCGCACTAACAGGCCGTATACATGAACGCACCGGACCGGTAACCAAAGTGCTGCTGAAATCCCTTGCATCCGCGGGGCCGCTATACATGAAGCTCTCGATGAACGCATTCTGCATGGGCTTGTCCGGCGCAATGTAGTGCCAGGCGACGGCTCTGATCCGCCCATGTCAGGATGGCGTTGCTGGTCAGCTCGCTGCCGTTGTCGCTGACCACCATTTTCGGCTTGCCGCGCTCGATCATCAGCCGGTCAAGTTCCCGGGCCCCGCGGATGCCGGAGAGCGAGGTATCGGCCACCAGCGCCAGGCACTCGCGGGTGCAGTCATCGACCACGGTGAGGACGCGGAAGCGGCGGCCGCAGGTCAGCTGATCCGACACAAAGTCGAGCGACCAGCGCTCGTTCGGCGCCATCGGCGCCGTCATCGGCGCCCTGGTCCCGATGGCGCGCTTGCGGCCACCACGGCGGCGTACGCGAGCCTCTCTTCCCGGTAGAGCCGAAACAGCCTCTTGCGGTTGACCAGATAACCCTCCCGCTTGAGCAGCTCGTGCAGGCGTCGGTAACCGAAACGGCGACGTTCCTGGGCATCGCCCTCATGCGCTGGCGAAGGCGGGCATCATCTGCCTTGTAACTCATCGTCATGCGGCAGCAGCCGATGGCTTTACACGTCGTTCGCTCATTCCGTAGACGTTCACTAAATGGGCGACAGCTTTCCGCTTGGCAGCGGGCAACACTATTAATGGGATGGTCCGCCCCGTCCTCCTCCCTCATTATAGGAAGCTCAGATCAAAAGAGGAGAGTATCATGACCCATCGCAATTTGCCGCGACCTGCGGCTGTGAATGGAATCGACATTGGCAAGAACCTGTTCCACGTCGTTGGCCTAAGCTGCGACGGCACACCTGTTCAGAAAGCTCGCTTTCGACGGGACACCCTTCTTCAGTTCTTTGCTCGCGCACAACCAAGCATAGTTGGCATGGAATCCTGCGCCGGTTCACAATGGCTCGCCCGGAAGATACAGGCACTTGGTCACAAGGTGCGCCTGATCCCCGCGCAATTCGTGAAGCCCTACGTGAAGTCAAACAAGAACGATATCATCGACGCCGAGGCGATCGCTGAGGCCGCGACGCGCCCGACAATGCGCTTCGTCGCCGTAAAGGAGGAGGACCAGGTTGATCTTCAAGCGCTGCATCGAATTCGTGACCAGATGGTCGGCTCGAGGACACGCCTGATCAACCAGATGCGGGCTTTCTGCCTCGAGTACGGCGTACCTTTGCGTCAGGGTGCCGGAATATTCAAACTCGAGTTGCCGCGTGCCTTGAATGACGAAGGATACGATTTGTCAGCACTGATGCGTCGCCTGGTGGGCGATCTCTTCGCCGATCTCCGCCGCCTCGAAGAACGGATCCGCGAAGTGACACAGGAGATCGAAGCGATCGCCGATCGAGAGGACGTCACACGCCGCCTGATGACAATCCCTGGTAAGCATTGGGTGCGACCGCTGTACTTGCCGCGATCGGTGATGGGCTGCAGTTTCGCAAGGCCCGGGACCTTGCTGCCTGGCTGGGGTTAGTGCCCAGGCAATACTCGACGGGCGGAAAACAGATGTTGCTTGGCGTCAGCAAACGCGGCAATCGTTATGTGAGAAAGCTTTTAGTGCATGGCGCGCGATCCTGCTTCCGGCATTTGGACCGGAGGCGCGATCGCCTAGGAAGCTGGCTCGACGGGCTCCAGGCTCGGATGCATCCGAACAAGGCCGTTGTCGCTCTAGCCGCCAAGATGGCCCGCATTGTCTGGGTGGTCCTGAACAAGCCTGGGGCTCTCTACGAACGCAGAGATCCTGCTTTCACCTGACGCTTCTGGCTTCGATTGCAAGGCTCGGGAACAGTGATGACGAAACAGTGGATCAACATGCCGTAAGCCCTGTGCAAAAAAGCGGGCTTCGTGCCCGAACCATTTATTGGGAACGGCGTGCGCGGATCTCATCATGGCCTGGCTGCAACAGCAGTCCACTCGCGAGAGGCCGGATACATTTATGCAACTGGACGCGTCATTTTTGCTGTTACGAACCCTTGCACGGGCGGGGCGGACCATACATTCTTTTCCAGGAGATCTTTCAAGGCCGCATTATCCAGCATGGCGTCGGCCAAGGGCCGCTTCAGTCGTATGTTCTCGTCCTCCAGCATTCTCAGCCGCTTGGCCTCCGAGACCTCCATCCCGCCAAACTTGGCTTTCCATTGTAGATGCTGGCCTCGCTGACGCCGTGCTTCGGGCACAGATCGGCAACCGACACGCCAGCCTCGTGCTCCTTCAAAATCCCGACGATCTGCTTCTGTATTCGGTCTGCTTCTGTCAATCCCTTAAGAGCGCGTGCCGCGGGTACCTTGCTTCTGTTCGTGGTCGGCAAAGCCGCCACACGATGGGATTCGGTTGAATGGTCGGTTCAAGCTCTTCGGCGTAGTCAGCCGCCTGGAGGGCGGACGCCACGACAGATCATACGAACTCGACCATCCCCACGCCCCGCGACGGGCGTCTCTTGGGATGGCGATGGCGTCCTTACGCCACCGCCGTCCATCGGAATTCGGTTCCATCAACCCACATTCGGTGAAGGACGACAGCCATCTTTCTGGCCAGCGCGACCTTCGCACGCTTGCTTCCTTGCCGGTGGGCAACACGCACCGCCCAAGCCTTCATCGGGGACCATCGGGTTGATGGCCTGAGAACAACGTTGGCAGCTTCGAACAGGGCTGTGCGCGTCTCTCCATCTCCGACTTTTGTGATCCGTCCCACCCGATCAACCTCGCCAGATTGGTATCGCCGGGGCGTTAACCCGAGATAGGCACCGACGGATTGAGAATGCAGGAATCGCCTCGGATCGTCCACCGTGGAGCGGAAGGTCAACGCAGAGACCGGGCCGATCCCCGGCATTGTCATCAAGAGCCGACAAGCCGGGTCACTGCGCACGGCCTTCAGAACCAGACGATGCAGTCGGCCGTACTCCCGCATCAGCGCTTCGCGTCCGGCAAGCAGCGGATTCATGATCGCCTCCAGCAAGTCGTCATCGCCGACCAACTCACGAACTCGCGTCGCGAACAGACTCCGCGAGACGACTCCGACTTTGAGACCGAGCGGACGCAGAAGTCCGCGGATGACTTGCTCTGCGGCAGCGATGGAGCGGATGATATGCTTGCGAGCCGCGGCCAGCGTCCGGGCCCTTTGACTGCCGATGCTCTTGACGTGAACAGGCTTGAACCATCCCGTTCTCACCACCTGCGCGATCCCACGGGCGTCATTCCGATCGGTCTTCACCGGCATGGCCGAAAGTGCCGCCTTAACCTGGCGGGCTTCCAAACTGACGGCCGGCAGCCCCAGTTCGATTAGATTTGCGGTCAGCCATTCTGACGTCGGTCCTGCCTCAAGGCCCACCCGTTGAACCTGACCAGCCCATGGTTCGAGGTACTGCACAATCGATGGCGCGTCAGCCAAGGTGGTTCCCTCCCGGATAAGCTTTCCGGTCTCGTCCACCGCACATACCGCAACGGAATTCAGCGAAACATCGAGACCGACGTAGATCATGACTTTTCTCCTTCGGATGGAGTTGGTCCATGATCGTCAGCCAAAACGTGCCGCGCAGCAAATAGGTCAGACGATCGGGACCGAATACCCCATCTCTTCCGAAAATCGGCTGCGCTTCATGCTCTGGTCCTCATATGGGCCAGAGCGAACTTCAATCTGGATTAAGTCGGTCACAGGCGGCGTCATTGGGCTTATCAGAGCACAATTTGCCCTGTCTCTTGCCCTTTCAGCTGACTGATTCACTTCGCCGTAGTGCTTTTACCCAACAATCTCCGGCGGCTTGAACGCCGCGGTCCGGACCGCTTCCAGTCCATCCCATCGACAAGGCCCATCAACTGCGCAGCATTCAGCTGCAATCGATGATGTCCGATCCGCGGCCAGCAGAACCTCGCCTTCTCAAGCCGTTTTAAATAGCGACAGAGCCATCCCCACCATACGATCCTTATTCGATTACATGAAAGGTTCTGGTTCCAGAACTGGGCGCAGACATAGAAGCTCACATCGGCTCACAAACTCAGCAGCCGATAGCCGATCGCTCATACATTCCGCGAGACAAGGTTTCTTTGCCGCTTACGACGAAACTCCTCTTAAGAATATGCATCGGCGCACAAATGCGGCGAAGTCGACCGGAATAATGGTGATCTTAGCCGCTCGCCTTTCAATATATTGTGGACGACAAGCCCTGTCGCAACAGAATATCGAGCCGCGAAACTCATATGCCGTCTAGAGGCAGAGGGTACGCTTCAATATCGCATCGGAAACAAGGAGAAAATACGATGAGGGAGATTATAAGCGAAGCCAATCCAGACTTGTATGTAGGCGCAGATCACAAGGCGCGATGGGAGCGCGCAGATCATCGTCGCCACGGCTTCCACAATTTACATCGGCTCGCCCGTTATGGGATTAGTTATCGGTCTGCTCGAGTGATGTTGTTGCAGAAAGCTGCAGATCTGCGCATCGCGAACATGGAGACGGTTGGAAGATTGACATCACTTCCATGGTTCTCAGCCATGGCGGTAATACGTGGCGATCAAATACTTTATGAAAAATATGCGCAAGATTTCAATCCTGATCATCCGCACAGTATAAAATCCATCAGCAAAACAGTCATAAACTTGCTCATTGGCCGGTTAGTTGAGGATAATAAGATACAATTGGGGAAACAAGTTTGCGAATATCTCCCTTGGATAGGTAGTGGCTATCATCAAGCAACCGTACAGCAGGTACTGAATATGGATGTAGCGAACAGTTACAGCGAGGACTGTACTGATCCACTATCAACAGCATTCGATCACGAAGAGGCGCTTGGTTGGCGTCTCCCGGTTGATCTAAAGACCGAAAAGACTCAGCGCGCCTTCTTAGCTTCGATTACCTCCAGGGACATCAAAAATAGAACTGGATACTGCGACTATAAATCTGCAAATTCAGACGTGCTCGGGATGATTGCTGAATCGGTGACTGGGAAGCCACTTCGCGTGCTTTTAGCTGACGTCGCTGATGCTGCAGGATTCGAGGGGTGTCTTCACATTACGACAGACAGAGAGGGATTTCCTGCAGTTTGTGGCGGAATGTGCCTAACCGCGCGCGACTTGGCGCGGTATGGTTCGATATTTATGCGCCGCGGGATGGGAATTGACGGGCTGCATATTGGAAGCGGACCATTTATCGACGCCTCATTGCAGGGGGGGACAGCGGCTGCACCACCCAGAGAAGGGCTTCGCTACTGTAACCACACATTCACTGATGGACGGTGGATAGGACATGGAGGCGCAGGTGGCCAATTTATGCTTGTTGATTTAGTGAGCGGGGTCGTTGCGGTGTTCCTTAGTGTTTTGGAAGTCAGAGATTCATCAGACCGCTCTTACACCAATCCTATCATTCAAATGCTGAGTCAGATTGGCAGGCTTGAATTCGCAAATTAGAATATCAGGCTTCCTTGTTGCATGAAGCGATCTCGAGTGTAGCCATTTCAGGCGGGAAGCACGGGTCGTCTGGTGACATAGCTGAGCAGAGCGCGCGAGATTTCCGCCTGATCCCGGTGCAGCTAGGGACCTTCAGGCGCTCGATAGTCTGGCGTGCCAACCGCCCAGAGCATCGCTGGAAGGTCGCAGCGTCAGATCTGGCGCGAGATGGGCTTACCCATGTCATCCCAACTACTCAAGTATCCAAAGCCTCGTGGCCCCTCTAGAGATCCTTGGTTTACACCCTGCCTAGCTGCCTGATTGGCCAAATAGTCCGTGCAGTTGGTCGGAGATTTTCTCAACTTTCCCTATGTGCGTCGGCAGCGACGCGTTCAGTAGAGGTCTAGAAATGTCGGACGCCCCAGGATGGAACAGCGCACTTCAATCGAGCTTGCTCGAGGCTAGAAATCGCTTCGT
This sequence comes from Bradyrhizobium sp. CCBAU 11361, assembly GCF_028128935.1. Taxonomy (NCBI): domain Bacteria; kingdom Pseudomonadati; phylum Pseudomonadota; class Alphaproteobacteria; order Hyphomicrobiales; family Nitrobacteraceae; genus Bradyrhizobium; species Bradyrhizobium sp. CCBAU 11361. The sequence goes on along the minus strand of NZ_LBJZ01000141.1, from coordinate 15,081 downwards.
CGCCAAGCACCCCCGAAGCTGCGAGCTTCACAGCCAAGCGCGCCTAGTTATGCCGGCTGGAAACACACGCTCAGTCCTCTATTATGAGCCATTTCCAATTGCGATGGACAAAGGCGAAGGCAGCACGCTTTGGGACATCGATGGCCACGAATTTGTGAACCTTTGCGGCGAGTACACAGCCGGCTTGTTTGGCCACTCGGATACGCGGATCGTCGACGCGGTTCAGCAAGCTATCAAGCGAGGACTGAATCTCGCGGCTGTCAGCAGAGCCGAATGCGAGCTCGCAAAGCTCATCTGCACGCGGTTTCCGTCGATAGAGCTTGTGCGTTTCACCAACAGCGGTACAGAAGCGAACCTAATGGCGCTGACCGCGGCTCGGGCCCATACCGGGCGAGACACGATTCTTGCATTCCGCGGCGGCTATCATGGCGGCCTGCTGTTGTTCACGCCCCAAGGCCCGTCCCCTGTTACTATTCCGTTCCCATTTGTTTTGGCCGACTTCAACGACACGGACGCTGCCTCTGCCCTGATAAAGCAGCATGGGGATCGGCTCGCAGCCGTGATCGTCGAGCCGATGCTCGGTAGTGGCGGCTGTATCGCGGCGGAGATCGGCTTTCTGACAACCTTGCGGGAGGCCACGCGAGAGGTTGGTGCCCTGCTCATCTTCGACGAGGTCATGACTTCGCGCATGTCCTATGGTGGGCTCCAAAAGCGCCTGGGCATTACTCCCGATCTCACGACACTGGGCAAGTACATGGCTGGTGGAATGAGCTTCGGGGCGTTCGGTGGCCAAGCCGACGTCATGTCCCTCTTTGACGGGCGCCTGCCGCACGCAGGCACCTTCAACAACAACGTCCTGTCAATGGCTGCAGGTCGCGTGGCACTAGGGGAAATCTTCACTCAGACTGCAGCGGGGGAATTGTATGACCGCGGTGAGCGGTTGCTGACATCACTGAACAATCGGCTCTCGAAACTGGGCGTGTTGATGCACTTTAGCGGGCTAGGTTCCCTCGCGACTGTCCACTACCGCGTCCCCACGATAGTTCGCCCCTATACGCCGACTGCCCGGGAGGATGGCCTAAGGGAGCTGTTCTTTCTCGACATGCTCCAAGCCGGCTTTTATCTCGCCCGACGTGGCATGATCGCGCTGAGCCTCCCGGTCCAACAATCAGATCTCGATCGGTTCGTCGATACGGTTGAGGAGTTCGCGCACAATCGTCGGAGGCTGCTCGGGACTGTCGACGCGTCAGCGTGAGTACGCGTTGCCAGACTCCGAATCAAGAAGCCGGGAGACAAAACACGCGTAGAGCAAAAATGCGGTTCTCAACCGCAGCGGTTCCGATCCGCGCGAACTTGCATCGGCGGAAACTAATCGACAAATGCTAGGCAGCGATGCGCGCGGATGTCAGCCGCTCGTGCTTTGAAGGACGCCGGAAGAGTATCAATTGGAATAGCCTAGCCGCGCGCTGATCCGTATCCATTCGGCGTAGGCCGCAGGGTTAGCGCTTGAGCAGTCCTGGGTTCTCTTTGTAGAACCTGATCAGCTCGATGAGGTCTTCGATTCCGAAGTCGGTGAACGCCTGGACGCCGTCTTCTCCGACGCCATAGACCCAGATGACGCCGTCCTCGATTTCCATTTCGTTGGCGATGTCCCACAGCCAATTTTCATCTTCGCCGAGGTCCTTGGCGACCTTGGTAATGGTGGTGACGTGATGGACCTTATTGACGTGCGTGGTCATGCCGCTCGAGAGGACAGTGCTGATGCCGGCGTCCAATTCCAGGGCAGAAGTTCGTCCAGCCGATGAGCCGGATGGGCGGCGATGCGGGCGAGGATATCGGTGAGCCAGGCCTGCGGATCGATGCCGTTCATTTTTGCCGTGACGATGAGGCTGTACATAGCTGCCGCGCGCCGCCCTCCGCGATCAGATCCGCAGAACAGCCAGGACTTTCGTCCAAGAGCAATGCCTCGCAAGCCTCGTTCAGCGGCATTGTTGGAGAGACACACACGTCCATCTTCCAGGAACAGCGTGAAGCTCACCCATCGCTTCCGTTCGATCTCGAACAGCGCATCGATCCGCCGCACCACCTCGATCGCAATTGGAGAGAGCGGGATTTCCTTCTTTCCGGCACCCTTGCGCCGCGCATTCTCTTCGATGTCAGCCATGGCAAAGAATGGGCGCCTTCCATGCGACCAGCAGGCAGCCTCCCGGATCGGCCCAGGCTGGCGCCCGGCCTGATAGAGCTGGTTGTACCCGTCATAGGCGTCGGCCTGCAGGATGCCGGCATACCGGGCCAGATGCCCCTGCGGATGCTCGCCCTTGCGGTCGCGTGAGTAATGGAACATTGCCGCCGGCGGGCCCGCGCCCCCAAACGGCCGGTCGTCCCGGACGTAGATCCAGCACCGGCCCGTATCGGTCTTGCCCTTGGCCAGCACCGGCACCGTCGTGTCATCGGCATGAAGGCGCTCGGCCGCCATCACATGGGCTTCTACCAGACGCAGCAGGGGATCCAGCGACGCACAGACCGCCCCGACGGCATCCGCCATGGCCGACAGTGCGATCGGCACGCCTTCCAGAGCGTAGCGCTCGGCCTGGCGGTTTAGAGCATTTTCCGATCACGTAGCGTCGTAACCAGCTGCGACGAGATAATTTGACATTCCTCGGGTGAGAAGCGTTTGAGAGCGTTGGCGATTGCTTGCCAGAGATCGGGCATCGTGCGCGCTGCGGCGGCCCGCAACAGCGCCTTCAATTTAGAGAAGGCCATTTCGATCGGGTTGAAGTCTGGACTGTATGGCGGGAGATAGAGCAGGCTTGCCCCGACCGCCTGGATGGCCTCTCGAACGCCATAGACCTTGTGAGCGGGCAAGTTATCCATGATAACGGTATCACCCGGCCGCAGCGATGGGGCGAGCAATTGTTCGACGTAGGCCAGGAAAGCGTCGCCATCCATTGGACCGTCCAGAACAAGCGGCGCGATCAGACCGTCGAAGCGCAATCCAGCGGTGAATGTCGTCGTCTTCCAATGTCCGTGTGGGACAGCTGCACGACATCGCTCGCCGCGTGGCGAGCGACCGTAAAGCCGCGCCATTTTGGTGTTGGCGCTGGTTTCGTCGACGAAGACGAGACGCTCAGGGTCAAGATCGATTTGCCCTTCGAACCACTGCTCACGCGCGGCATTTATATCGCCGCGCCGTTGCTCGGCGGCGTGCGCTGTCTTTTTTTAAGTGTGATCTTTCTGCGCTGGAAGAAACGCCAGAGTGACGCGATGCCGGCCGATATTCCACGACGCTTCAAAAGTTCTCGCAACTCGGCGAGCGTGATATCCGGCCTTGCTGTCACCGCGTCCAAGATCAATTGCGAATGTGCTTCGATGCGCTGCGATTTGCGGTCACCGCCCTGGCGTTTAGGAGCGATGTCGCCAACTTCCTTGAGGCGACTGCGCCAGCGGATCGCGCTGGCTGCGCTGACACCGAAGCGCGCGGCAGCCTGTCGACAGGACAAGCCGCCGTCAATCGCGGCTACCACCCTTTGGCGAAGATCAACTGAGAGCGCCCTGGTCATACATGCTGACCTCCTTCGCCAGCATGTAGCTTGAATCTGACTCGCGCCGTTTTGGGAATCCCCATCCGATTCATTTCGGTCGGAAAATGCTCTAGCGGCTGATGCTGACCGAACTTCTCGAACATGATCATGGCCAGGAGGCTCGGGCCAGCCCATCCCCGAGCGATGGCATGGAACGGCGCCGGCGCCTGGCTGATCTTCTCGCAGTCGCGGCAGGAGAACTTCTCCCGGACCGTCTCGATCACCTTCCACTGGCGCGGCACCACTTCCAGCGTCCGCGTCGCGTCCTCGCCGAGCTTGCGAAGGCGATTGCTGCCGCAGCATTCACAAGCCGTCGGCCCATCGATTACCACCCGCTCCCGGGGAAGGTGCTCGGGGAAGGTCTGGCGCTCTGCGCGCTTGCGCGTAAATCCGCGCACCGTCGTCGTCTTCGCCACGGCTCGTTCCGCCGCAAGCTCGTCCTCGGTGGCGTCGGCTTCCAGCTCTTCGAACGTCAGCGCCAACTGGTCGATCAGCCGCGCCGAACATTCTGACCGTTGCCCATAGATCTGATGCTTCAGCTTGGCGATCTGCAACTGCTGCTGGGCGATCAGCGCTTCGTCTTCCGACGCTTTCGCGCGGGCGACCGCGAGCTCGGCGGCGATCTCCAAACCCTTCGCGCGCTCGACCGCCAGCGCCTCTCTCAGGGCGGCAACGTCATTCCGAACAGCGTCGCGATCCTCATTCATGCGACGCAGTGAATCACAAATTGGACGCGTTGGGACTCCCCAAACTGCCTGCATCCGTAGTTTCTTCGCTCAGCCCGCGCTCTGCGGCCGCCAGCTTAGTTGCGGATTCCTCAAATCGATGCCCTCGAGCATGTAAGCCATCTGCGCCGCAGAGATCGACACCGCGCCGGCCGACGCCGACGGCCAGATGAACTTGCCGCGATCCAGACGCTTGGCGTAGAGCGACATGCCTAATCCGTCATGCCAGAGGATCTTGACCAGATCGCCGCGGCGGCCCCGGAAGATGTAGAGATCGCCAGCGTGCGGATCGCGCTTCAGAATCTCCTGAACTGTAAGATCCAGGCTTCGCATGCCGCGACGCATGTCGGTGTGGCCAGTGGCGATCCAAACCCTGACGCCGCTCGGAATCGGGATCATCGTCGCCGCAGCAGCTCAAGAACTCGCTGCAGCGCCTCAACGTCCACGTCACGGTCAACGCGAACGCGACAGCCGCCGCCAAGCTCGATCTCGATGATTCCAGCCCTTGCACGCTGCGCAGGTGGGGAAGACGCCGGATGTGGCGCGTCGCTCGAGATCGGACCCGCCACCGGCGTGATCTCGACGGGAACGAGAGCTGGCACGGAATCTCTGCCCAGTCGCCCCTGGCGCGCTTGTCGACGCCAGGTGAACAGCAGGCTGTGAGCCACCCCGTGCCGGCGCGCGACGCCGCAGACCGTCTCGCCAGCCTGCAAGGTCTCTTCGACAAGGCGAACCTTCTCGTCGTAACTCCATCGCCGCCGGCGCTCGGCGCCCAACACATTGACCTGCATTCGCCACGTGACCTTAAGGCTAGACTTAAGGTCAAATCCTCGGGCCGCCTCTCAAACTACACAAGGCGGCCGACGCCGGAGGGATACGCTGATCCTAGCGGTTTGCCCCGATCATCGCGATTGCGCTAAGTCGCGGGCCAGGCTATGCGATCAATCGCTGTTGGGGCATTCGGAGTGAGGACTGCTCAACCCAAATACAGAGATCGTTGCACGCAAGCCAGACTCGAAGCGGAGTTTCGGGCAAAGCGCGCTGCCTTCGCTTTCGAATAGCCACATCCATTTAAGTATGGAACCGGAACAGAGAGATCGTCCCCTCTCCTCGATCGACCGAGCCGGGAATGCCGTGTTTCGCAGCCGCATATGTGGGCCGATAAGTCGTATTTTCGACCGGCGGCACCTCGTGCATAAAAGCCAGCATGTTGGGACGGATCAACCGCCTGGCGGTTCAATATCAATAACCTCGGGCCCCGAGCCCGCCGAACATGGCCCCCGTAAGCAAAGCCACGTTCATCGGCGAGATCGTGGACGAGACAGGGTGCAAGAAAGGCGGCACCACCGTGCGGGCTTGCTCACTATCGTCCGATGGTTCTGGCATTCGATCATCAGCTCACATGCATCACTATTTCATCTTCCACAGGGGCCGTCGCTTCTCGGCAAATGCCTTGGGACCCTCGATCGCATCCTCCGTTTCTGCCAACGCTCGCAGCAGTGGAGCTCCCATTTTGTACGACTCCTCGACCGGAAGATGCCGCCCTTTCATCACAACCTGCTTGATGGCCTGAATCGCCAGTGGCGAGCAGAGAGTTATCGCCTCAGCAATAATATCTGCCTGCTTCATCAGGGCATTCCTGTCTGGGTGCAGGCTGTGGACGAGGCCGCAGCGTAGAGCTTCCTCGCCGCTGATCCGATTTCCCGTAAGTTGAATGTACAACGCTTCACCAAGGGGAATCATCCTGGAGAGGTTATGACAACCGAAATAGTTCGCCATCAAGTTCCAGCGCGGTTCAGGCAAGCCGAAAGTGGAATGGGACGTCGCGATTCTGATGTCACATTGCAGAGCCAGTTCAAAGCCTCCAGCGACGCAGTGGCCGTCCACAGCGGCGATCGTCGGCTTCCACAGCCCTAGATCGGCGAAACGGGAGAGCCCATCGGGCCTCCGTCCCTTGCCGTCTTTGTCATATTGCGCCACTTCCTTCAGATCCATGCCGGCCGAGAAAGCTCGACCTCCGGCGCCGGTCAATACCGCGACCAACAACTCCCTATCATTCTGGAACTCCCTCAGTGCGTCCATCAAGGCGCGCTCCATTTCCACATTCAGGGAGTTGAGCACCTCCGGCCGATTGAGTGTTATGTAAAGAATGGCACCCTTCTTCTCCGACAATACGACTTGGCGATCGGACATTGATCTCTCTTCCATCCAGAAATTGCGTCATCTCAGTGCGACAGAAAAGGCTCTTCGAGTGTGGTCACGATCCGATCGCACCCTCGGTTTTGAGGCTGGCGATCGCTATTGCGTCGTACCCTAACTCTTTAAGCACTTCCTCCGTGTGCTCCCCAAGCATGGGACCCGGTCGCACAGAAGTCGTGATGGGCTCGCCGTCAATATTGATAGGACTGCCCACCGATTTCACTTTCCCGCACTTCTGATGCTCGAACTCCACGATCAGTCGGCGTGCTTGTGTGTGGGGGTGATCCAGCGCAGCACCGACGCTGAGGACAGGCGCATGCGGCAGTCCAACAGCAGCAAAGCGGTCACACCACTCGGCAACCGTTTTATCTTTCAGGCAATCGATCAGCAGAGTTTCAACTTCCTGTCGGCGCTCGAGGCGGCTGCCCGCCTTCGCCAGGTCCGCATCTTCGGCAAGCTCTGGGTGGCCGATACCTTGACACAACAATGGCCAGAAAGCGTCACCAAACACTGCGATCGCAATGTATCCGTCAGCGGCTGGAAAGGCACCGTAAGGCACCACCTTTGGGTCGCCGGAACCGACCGGCGGCAAGAGGTCACCATCGGCCAGGTAACGACCAGCGAAGTACGGAATCGTTGTAAGAAGGGCATCGAACATGCTGAGGTCAATGACGCAACCGCGGCCCGATGTCATACGGCCGATCAAAGCCGAAGCGATCGCGGCGGCCCCATAAACGCCACTTAGAATATCTCCGATTGGCACACCGGCGCGCATCGGCGGCCTTCCTGGCTCTCCGGTCAGACTCATCACACCGGAGATCGCCTGAGCAACGAGATCGAAGGACTTGTGGTCCCGCAGTGGTCCGCTCTGTCCAAATCCCGAGATGGAGCAAATGACAAGAGCAGGATTGAGCTTACGAAGGTGCTCATAGCCGAAGCCAAGCGCTTCGAGCATTCCAGGACGGAAATTCTCCACCAGCACGTCCGCCCGCCGGACCAGCTCTTCAAGGATGAGCTTGGCTCCCTTACGCTTGAGATCGAGCGCGAGGCTGCGCTTGTTTCGATTGAGGCCCGCAAAGTAATAGCTCTCGCCTTGGCGGATCGGGTCAACCTGCCGGGACATGTCACCGACCCCGAGCCTTTCAACCTTCAGGACTTCCGCCCCCAAGTCCGCCAAGATAGTGGTGCAAGAGGGACCAGCCAGAACATGCGTGAGATCGAGGACATGTATGCCCTGGAGCGGCCGACGCGAGATGTCTTCCGCGCTACGGTCGTTCGATGCCGGGGGTGGTGTGGTGAGGCTAGTTGACATAGTTATCTTTCATTGCATCGAAATTGGATGGTGTTTTGATCTCGGTGCAGAACACCCGGGTCTGCTCCAAAACTCAGGGCTTTCTTGTCTCGATGGGCGCTGATTCGGTCGGCTAGCCGTCCAGGTTCGGCGCAATGCGTTTCAGCTTGAATGGAGATTGCTCCTAACCGATGCACGCGAATGTTGTTGGATCTCGGGCAAGTAGGCACGGCGAACTGAACCATGCGCGTCGACGAACGCATGCATGTTCTGGATGGTGGATTCGGCACCCGTCACTCATCAATTTACGCAGGTGCGGACTTTCGCTATCAAGGACATCACGCATCGCATAGTAACCCTTGCGTACGGCGTCCCGCTCCGCTGAGAGGCCGATCCAGGTGACGCGAAATCATGCGCGCCCCTCTAGCCGTTCCTCCAACAATCGGGTGACCTCAGGAACGATCTGCAGCGCATCTCCGACAACGCCCAGATCCGCAATTTCAAAGATCGGCGCGGCAGCGTCGGAATTAATCGCGATGATGACCTTCGCGTCCTTCATACCCACCAGGTGTTGAATAGCGCCGCTAATTCCCACCGCGAGGTAGACATCCGGTCTTACAATCTTGCCGGTCTGCCCGATTTGCGCGGAGTAAGGTCGCCAGCCCGCATCTACCGCCGCCCGACTTGCTCCGACGGCCGCCCCGGGGATGATGGTTGCGATACGCTCTAAGAGCTCGAAGTTCCGCCCCTCTCGCAAGCCCCGTCCACCTGAGATGACCACGCGCGCATCCTCGACCTTGGCGCCCGCGGCAGGCTGCTCATGGATTTCGGCAAGCCGCGTGCGACACGTCGCTGCCGGCACTGCTGGATCGATCTGGATGACGCGCGCGACGCGATCAGTTGGGCAGGCTGAGAAGGCTTTCGCCCGTGCGATGACGATGCGCGGAGCAGGCCCGCTGAGAGCGACATCGACGACTTGGGTGCCGCCGAAGACCTGCATTCGGACGCACTCCGTAGATACCACTTCATCGACGTTGGACACGAGCGTGCCACCCGTCATTGCCTGGAGACGGCCTGCGACATCGCGCGCGTCGGAGCTTGGACCGAACAGGATGAGAGCAGGCTCGTGCTCGCTTACAAGCCGATGAACCACAGCTGCAGCAGGCCATCCCGGATACTCGGCGAAGATTTTGTCGTCTGAGACGAAGACGTCGCCTGCTCCGTACCGGCCCAGGGTGGCGGCTGCTGTTGTTGCCCCCGGCCCGAGCGCGACGGCAGCGACGTCACGACTCAGCTCGCGCGCTTTCGTGAGCTGCTCGAGAGCCGTCGGCTCGACCGTGCCGTCCGAATGCACTTCGGCGTAGACCCATACTATAGAACCCATCACAGCACTCCAGCCTTCTCGAGCATAGCAACTACACGCACTGGCGCGAGGCTCGCGTCCTCCAAGATTTCGCCAGCCGACCTGCGGGCAAGTTCAGTGGCGGCGACGACTTTTTGCGCCGGCCCAACCTCACTCGGAGTGAGGGAGAGGTCGGCTAGCGAAAGGGTGGACACTCGCGCCTGCTTGCCTCGAACAACCCCTTTAAATGATGGGTATCGCGGCTCATTGGCCGCAGCCGTTACCGTAAGGACGCACGGGAGTGAGCACTCGAGGATACTGTAGCCGCGGGACGTCTGCCGTTCAACGCGGATCGTGTCAGCGCTCAGCTCGATCCGACGGGCGAAAGTCGCGCTGGGGAGTTCGAGAAGCTGCGCAACTGTTATCGGCAGCGTGCCTGTCGAACCGTCCGTGGACTCGACGCCGGCGATGATGAGGTCATAAGCCTCGCGCCGCAGCGCGGCCGCCAGCACACGAGCGGTCACGAGTGCGTCAGCGCCTGCAAGCAAAGGGTCGGACACGAGAATACCTCGGTGAGCGCCCATCGCGATCGCCCTGCGAACTGCGGCGACTGCAGATGTAGGGCCCATCGAAAGCGCAGCAATCTCTCCGGCATTCGCTTCGGCAATTCGCACGGCGGCCTCGACCGCGTGCTCGTCGCCCGGATCGAGCACCCCATCGCGACCATCTCGCTTCAGGCGAAGATCCTGCGACAACTCCGGTCGGCCGGCCGGATTGGGCACGGCCTTGACAAGGACGGCGATCTTCAACGATCCAACTCCTCGTTTCCGGACAGCGTATCCGCGAAGCCCTGAGCCACGTTGAGACACCCGTCAACCATATCAAATATGACTTGATGGACAGGCTTGACCTCATTCAACGATCCGACAACCTGCCCCACGGAGTAGCCCATCAATTTTCGCGCACCTTCGCTGCTGTAGGCGGCGCGCTGGATACGCTCCAGAGCATCTGCGCAGAGCAGCCACTGTAGTGGCGATGGGAGGGACCCCGGGCTATCTGGGCCTTCCCATTCCTCCGCCCAAGCGGTCCGAAGCTGCCTGCACGGCTTTCCCGATTCTGATAGAGTCCTCACAGTATCGCTCGACGTCGCACGAAGAAGCTTCTCCTTCACGAGCGGGTGGGTTTCAGCCTCTTCTGTCGTCAGCCAAACACTCCCGCACCAAACGCCTTGTGCGCCGAGGGCAAGCGCTGCGGCAAATTGTCTTCCGCTCGCAATGCCGCCCGCAGCCAACACAGGAACAGGGCCTGCGGCATCAACGACTTCGGGAATTAGGACCATGCCACCGATATCACCGGTGTGGCCCGCCGCCTCGTAGCTTTGCGCGATGATGAGGTCGACGCCCGCGTCCAGCTGCTTGCGAACGTGCTTTTTAGCACCAACGAGCCCTGCAATGCGGACTCCTTTCCGATGCGCCGCATCCACCAGATGCGCAGGCGGCGGACCAAGGGCGCTCGCGATAAGCCTGATGGGATGACGAAGCGCCACTTCAAGAAGCGCGACTTCTTTCTCACGCGAAAAGGCGTCGCGCGCTATGGTGTAGGGGAGCTTCTCGTCAGATAGCTGCGGCGGAAGCTCGGGCACGCCATACCTCGCCAAGAGGTCGTTGATGAACTTCCGGTGCCGCTCGGGAATCTGAGCCTCGAGCTCCTCCCGGGGCAGCTCGGCGCCCGACTCGTCGCCGTAGAGCTTGGCTGGGATCTGAGCATCGACCCCAAACGGGCGGTCACCGACCTCCTTTTCAATCCACCTCAACTCGGTTTCGAGCTCATCGGGAGTAAGCCGCGCCACCCCAAGCACCCCGAAACCGCCAGCTTTGCTGACGGCGGCGACAACGTCGCGGCAGTGGCTAAAGGCGAAAATGGGAAATTCAATTCCCAACATGTCACAGACGGACGTCCTCATTCTAACTCCTCCCATTTGAACTTTCCAGGTCGTTTCTCGCGGCCAGAATTCACAGCCCTCTCCCCCGCCCAGAACCAAGGGGCATCAGCGTCGCGGAATTGAGTCGCTTATTCGCCCCGAGTTTGACCATAGCTTTTCTCGTGACATCAGCCGGGCAGCCCCGAACGAGCACACAACGTTTTAAAGTTTGTCGCCGATTAAGACTGCAAAAATTAGCCAAACATCGAGTAATTACTGCGAATTACCGCCATCGTACGCATTTTTGCGGCATCGAACCGATCAGGAGTAACGCCGACTGCGCCGAGTAGCCCAATCCGGGATTCCTGCCGGCAACTCGCAGGGGCAAATTGGGCCTAAACGCTTTACGTAAGACAGACCTATACCGCGCATCCGTTGCTGCTTGATCCTGCAATCTCCTTTGCAGTCGGTGATAACGGCAGATCCATCGACTTTGATCAACCTGCTCTGAATGGTTTTTTCGGGAAGTAGAATTGGTCGGCATTGCTGTCAGTTGTATCCGTGCGCCGCTTGTCGTTCCGGGCTGGACGGCACCTAGAACAGCCCACCCATTGACATTCCGCGCTCGACCAAGTGAACCGGCCGCGCGTATAGGAAATTACGAATACGGCATCACCGCGCCGAGACGCCGCTTAGCCTGAGTTGCCCGTGCTAGAGCAACATAGTGCAACGAACAAAGGCGGGCATAGAGGACTCTGCGCCGTACCGCCATTCGATGCAGCTGCCTCACACACCCCAGCATGGTCCGGCGAAAATCCTCGCATCTAGTTTCGCATTGCCAAAAAGCTGCGTCGTCGCCTGAAATGCGAAGAAATACAGCGCGTGGAAGACTGAACTTGCCGTGTCGGCGAAAGCCCAGCAAGGGATGCGCGTGCGCTCGCTCCTCTGAGTAAGCGCGAAAGTGCGTGCTGATAACTTGCGCTTACCGGCCGCCAGACACGCACCGCGTTCAAGTCACTCGGCACTTTTGCAGGGTTCAATTCAACGCAACACCAACGCATGAGGCGAGCGGGATACGAACGTCTCTTGTTCGTCGGCGCAAACGTTCACGAGCAAGTGTGCTATAAGCCCCCAGATGCCAGCAGACGATTGTCGCGACCGACCGGATACGAATTTTCTTGTGTCCATAGTGAAGTCCCTCATTGAAGGTCTTGCGCGTGACTCATTCAGACGCATTATACAATCAAGATATCAGGTTGCAGATCTACATGCGCCAGGAAGCTCTTGGCAGATTCGCTGCATGATCGAATCATCACGCTCCAGAGTGCTGCTGTGAACCATTTGCCCTTGGCGCTCACTTACAGGTCAAGGCGCGGGGTATCGCGCATATGGCAGCAAGAGCCCTCACAAGGTCCTCGCGCAAGCTGCGCAAATCGCGGCATTGCAGCGAAGTTTGTCCAGCTGCTGGCTAAAATGTCTCGCTCCGTTATTTATGTAATTCGAGTCCAATCAATTTTGCCAAGGCGGACCGTGTATGACTGATGCGCCCAAGCCCCAGACGCTTAGCTTCGACGGCGTCACTGCGCCCTTGCGCTATGCCGCGTATCGGAACATCTGGCTAACGAGCCTGGTGTCCAATCTCGGGATCCTGATCCGCGGCGTAGGTGCGGCATGGGCAATGACGGAGATGACGTCGTCGGCTGACAAGGTAGCCTTGGTTCAGACCGCAACGACATTGCCAGTAATGCTTTTCTCGTTGTTCGCCGGTGCTATTGCCGACATGTATGACCGTCGCCTTGTGGCCATGTTTGCCCTGTCGATCGCGCTTTGGGCAGTCACCGCGATGACCGCACTTCAATGGTTAGGTCTCATCACAACAAACCTGCTTTTGATCCTTTGTTTTTTGATTGGCAGTGGTATGGCATTCATGAGCCCGGCCTGGCAATCCTCCGTCTCAGAGCAGGTGCCGGCGGCCGCACTGCCGGCCGCCGTTACGCTCAATGGCATCAGCTTCAACATCGCACGCAGTTTCGGGCCTGCGATCGGTGGCATTGTGGTTGCAACTGCGGGAGCTGTGGGAGCCTTTGCGATCAATGCGTTGTTCTATCTGCCGCTGATGACGGCGCTGTTCTTGTGGAAACCTGTGGCAAAGCCATCGCGGCTACCGCGCGAACAGCTGATGCGAGCCGTTGTCTCGGGCGTCCGATACATCGCGAATTCGCCCCCGATTAAGATCGTGATGACTCGGGCCATGGTAACTGGTGCGGTTGGAAGCTCGATATTGGCGCTGATGCCGCTGATTGCGCGCGATCTACTGCATGGCGGCGCGCAGACTTACGGGATCATGCTCGGGGCCTTTGGTTTTGGCGCGATCATCGGGGCGCTATACATCGGCGAGGTGCGAAAGCGGATGAGCGGGGAGGCCGCCTTGCGCGCCTGCATGCTTTCCATGGGGTGCACGATCGTGGCCGTGGCGCTTAGCCGTCAACCGGTCCTAACCGCGATCGCCCTCATTTTGGCCGGTGCGACGTGGCTGATGGCATTCACGTTGTTCGATATCGGGGTGCAGCTCTCGGCCCCGCGCTGGGTCGCGGGCCGATCGCTCGCGGCCTATGAGGCTGCGTACTCCGGTGGGATTGCAATCGGCAGCTGGAGCTGGGGCCATCTAACCGATGCGGCCGGAGTTGAAATCGCGCTGCTTGTCTCGGCCGCGCTGATCCTGCTCTCCCCGCTGCTGGGGCTGTGGGTTCCTATGCCGCGCATTAGCACCCGCGCAGAGGATCCGGAAGCGGCGGTCGATCCTGAGGTGCGGCTCCCGCTAACCGATCGCAGCGGGCCACTGGTTGTGGAGATCGAATATCGGGTGGCACATGAGAACGCGCGAGCATTTCATAACGTTATGCAGGACGTGCAGCTGTCCCGTCAGCGCAATGGCGCCTATGGGTGGTCAATCGCGCGCGACATCGCGAATCCCGATCTGTGGACCGAGCGTTATCACTGCCCGACTTGGCTCGATTATTTGCATCAGCGCAACCGCTGGACCCGGTCCGACCACGCGCTGGATCAGCTAGCTGTCGGTTTCCACATCGGTCCCGAGCCGGTGCGCATTCGCCGCATGCTGGAACGCCCGTTCGGCTCGGTGCGCCGGACGGAAGACCTTCCTGGACCAATTGCGAATGGAGTGCCGCCTAGCGGTTACTTCGGCCGATAACGAGACGGCTCTGGAAACACCGGTAACGACCGGAGGACCGGGCCTTTAAAGTACCTTGCGTCCGGATTGAGGACCATGTCGACGTCTAATGAGCAAATAGCTCTGGCGGTTACCTGACCTTGTCGAGGAGACCCCTTGCAACTGACGCAGGTGGGAAGCTGCCTGTCCCCCAAGCCGCTGACCAAGCGCGCCTTGGCTGAGCCTGTTGCTGGCGGGAGCAACTTGACCTAGACGTCTACATCGCTCTGGGTTGCGCGAGCAGCTCGCGTTAACGTGCGTTCAGTGGCCGCTTCCAGGATGTCTCGATCTGAAGAGTAACGATCAATATGCGAAACTGATTGACGCTTTGCACGGACCTCCGCCGCCCGTTTGATGGCCAAGATGAACGTCGCCGTTCCGTAGCTGATGCGCCAGTCGCGGCACGCTTTAGGTCCACATTTCCCGGCGATTTTGGCGCGTTCATTTCGGTGCGGCACTGATGCTCTGAGTGTCGATTCGCCGTCCCAAACCTGAAGATGGAATGCTGCGTGGGTCAGCCGGTACTATATCAAAGGGCACGGCAAAGACGTCACCGACCTCATCCCCGTGGCCGTCGGCCGCAACTTACGGCAATTCCTTCGCCTGGTTCAGACAGGTCTCTGGAAAGCTCCGAACAAGGACCCGCAAGGAACTGCAAGCCGCTTGGTGCGTGCTGCCGCACGAACCGGCAAAGAATGGCGCTTGACCAGAGATCCATGGTAAGCGGCGTGTCTCCCGCACCTTGTTGCTGTTGAGCAGACCGGCAATATGCGTTCCGTCTTGAAGAGGACGG
>NZ_LBJZ01000140.1:0-21236 GCF_028128935.1 Bradyrhizobium sp. CCBAU 11361 | reverse complement strand
TTCGACAATTTTGAGATAGGTTCTAGCATTACGGTGGCCTTTTTGATTTGAAGTGAGCACGTTGAGCGGCAGCTTGGTGAGCCCTACGCCAGAATGACCATGCGATGATGTGCGCGGGTTGAATACGCTTTCGAGCGAGTCTGATGGCAATGCGGCGGATTTCCTGGACTGACCAACGGATCAGCGGCGGCCTGGTGGTGTTTTGGCTTTTGCCGGGGCGATGTTTTGTTTTTTGGGCGATGGCGGGTTAGCTGTGGAATCTCAGGAGGTCGGCCATCGGTAGGCCGAGGCGGCTGATGGGTGGTTTGGCTTGCAGACTACCGTGCGGGCGATGCCAGTTGTAGTGATGAAGCCAGATTGGCAGGTTTTGGGCGCGCTGATCGGAGGTGTCGTAGGCACGAGCGTAGCCCACTCGCGCAGCACTGTCTGAATGAAGCGTTCGGACTTGCCGTTTGTTTGCGGTCGTCGGGCCTGGTGAAGATGTGCTTGAGGCCGAGCTCGCTGCATTTGCGGACCCCGGAGCTTCGACTATGCCAACGTATAGCTTTCGAAGGAACTTCTCCTCTGCCATCCTGAGGCGCCGACGCGATGATTGGGATAGGCGAGGCGCCGTTACGGCAGGCCCAACTTGGTCACGCTCGAACCTGTCAAATGCGTTTCGCCGTCCTGTTCGGGACTGTGCTTCGCATTCCCGAACAGGAACGCGGAGATCGCAGTCAAAGCATGGCAAGGCGCTCAGCACGGTATAGTTTGCCCATTTCTCCAGCGCCGCATGAAATCGAAGCTAAGAGGTTGGATTAAAGTTGACTCTCGCCTCTGCTCGCTGGACGAAACGAGAAGACGAACTGCTGCGCGAGCTTGTTGATGCAGGCACGCCTGTGAAATCCATTTGCGAAATGCTCAATAGGTCAGAGCCAGAGCTTCGCAGGCGCAGCTACTGCATTGGCCTACCAAAAAAATGGTTTAAGCGAACAGTCGCCATCTCAGGCTGAGGCGGCGCTCGGCAATAGGCGGTTCCTTTGGCCTCTCAGTATTGTTGGCGGCAGGAAGACAAAGGCCTCGAACGAGACGTTTCCTGCCAACGTGCTCACTTCGATAATCAAGACTTCCGACAGCAATCTCCATGAATTTGCCCACACGCTGGAGGGGTGACGAAATCGCTTGGTTTCCTGATAAAAAAGAGGACGCACCGCTACGGACCCGGCCTCAAGCCATTACGGCACGCCATTTTGGCCGCACGGCCGCGGAGCCCAAAAGACAAGGCCAAGGTCGACGTCGCGGTGCAAATCGCACAGCGCTGGATTCGGGCCCGGCTGCGCAATCAGCGCTTCTTTTCTCGGGCCGGCTCAACGCCGCCATCAAGACACTCGTCGACGAACTCAATGCTCGTCAAATGCGTGGCTTCGGCTCAAGCCGCGCCTGACTGTTTGCCGAACTCGACAAACCCAAGCTAACCTCGCTGCTAGATCAGCCTTATGCCTTCGCACGCTGGAAGCGCTGCCGCGTCGCTCCCGATTATCATGTCGAGGTCGAGGGCCACTGGTATTCCGCGCCGTATCGTCTGATCCGTGAACTGGTCGATGTCCGCATCGAGGACAGAACCGTCAAGATCTTCCACAAGGCAAGCGGATCGCCAGCCATGCCCGCGCCCGCAACCGACGCGGACACACCACCGTCGCCGACCACATGCCGAGCGCCCATCGCCGCTACGGCAAATGGACCCCCGCCGCGGTGATTGCCGCCGGTCGTAGCGGCCATGATCATCAGGACGCGACATCGCGCTTAATCCGGGAGCGGTGCAGCGCGAAAGCGACTCTGCGGCTGGGGATTGTTGGCGGGATTGGTATCGTATTTGGATATTCGCGTGATGAGCCCGCTCGTGGCGAGCGGTTGCAAGTCCGCCTCCAGCGCGTCAGCAATCTCCTTGGGCTCGCCGCATCACCTCTACAAAGGGTACCGCGGTCACAACCACCCGCACCGGGTCGGGGTCTGGATCTCGGGGCAGGTCCGTCGCGTCACGGCTTCCATCCGGCGGGAGATGAAGCGTCGTGCGCTGTCGAGCCCGTCATTGGCCACGTCAAGACCGAGCACCGCATGGATCGCAATCATCTCAAGGGACGCCTCGGCGACAGGATCTACGCTGTCCTCGCCGCTGTCGGTTATAACTTCGGCCTGCTCCTGCAATGGCTCGCGGAGTTTTTGCGTGTCATCATCCGAGCCTTCGCCGAAACGGTCCCGGCTCACAAGATCGGTTAAATCAGCTCTCGTCCGCGTTCTTCACGGAGGACTCATTCATCTGGTCGAGGGCAACGGCGACTCGCCGTAGGCAGAAGGATGTGCCATAGCGATCGCCGTGCCCGGTCGCCTATTTCGGCCGAACGGTTGGCCGAAAAAGTCAGATGATCGAGAAATAATGTTCAGGGTGATGCTGAACGTCGGCAGCATTCACATTGGAGAGCGTGATCGAATTACCCTCTCCGAGGTCAATGACCGCGGAATTCGAGCCGTCCGCTTCGACGCGATTGGCAAGATCGGCAGGCGTATGAATACCAGTGTGATTAATCCCTGCCTCGATGTGCAGTTTATCCCCCACCGTGAAGTCCATCACGGCATCCTTGCCATTCCCGCTCGTGAACATGAAGTTGTCGTTGCCGTCATCGCCGAACAGAACATCGTTGCCCTGATCGCCGAACAGATAATCGTCGCCCGCACCGCCAGAGAGCGTGTCGTCGCCCTGATTACCTTCCAGACTATCGGCACCCGCTCCACCAGCGATCCAATCGTTCCCGCCCAGGCCCTGGATAAAGTCCCTGTTGGGCGTGCCAACCAAGTGATCGTCGGAGTCTGTGCCGCGGATTACAGCCATGTCGTTCTCCTGTGTTCGGTCTGCTAGGCGAGCGGTCACGCAAGTGATCGCGCTCTGGCTACGAAACATAAACGTCGAAGCTGACGAAAACCTGATTGCACACTCAGCCGAAACGGATGCGATGGGTTGTCTGATTGCCGAGCGTTGTGCAGGTGGTTTTTCAGTAACCCTCCGGCTCGACACTGAGATCGGTGTTCACGTTGATGCGCCGTCGGGTGGGTGGATGCGAGACCTCACAGCGGTTTTTCAAGTCATAACAACGGCCTTGAGGTTTGACTCAGATTGGGGAATTCCAAATCGGTGAATTTCTGAAACGGCGGCGCGGCGAATGTTGGCGCTTGCGCTGGTTCTGGAAGCGAGGGGCGCAGCAGGTAGGCGGTGAAAACCTGCGGAATGGATCGCCAGACCCAGCGAGACTGGGGGCTGAAGTGGGCCCCGGATTTTGGACCGGCGGCTTAGGTGGTGCGGATGCCGTTCCATTTTGATAAACGGAGCGGACCATGAAGAAGACGAGAGGAAAAATCGATGCAGCGCTGAAGGCAAAGATCGCCTTGGAGGCGCTGCGAGAACAGTCAACGGTGACGGATCTGGCGCAGCGCTACCAGGTGCATGTGAACCAGATTTATCCGTGGAAGAAGTAGCTCAGGATCAAGCGGTTCGGGCGTTCGACGCGGGCGCTGGTCGGGATGGCGAGGCGGCCCACGAACTGGAGGTCGAGAAGCTCCACGCCAAGATCGGACAATTGACGGTCGAGCGTATATCGGCCGCCGCGGCCGGCCAATGACAACGACCTTGAGCTGATGCGACGGATCGACCAGCTGTTCACGGCCTGGCCGTTCCTGGGCTCGCGGCGGATGACGGCGATGCTCAATGGCGAAGGCCGTCGCATCAATCGCAAGCGCGCGCAGCGGTTGATGCGCAAGATGGGCATCGCGGCGCTGGGACCAAAGCCCAGAACCACAAAGCCGGCGCCGGGACACAAGATCTTCCCGTATCTGCTGCGCCATATGGTGATCGACCGGTCAAATCAAGTGTGAGCGGCCGATATCACCTATGTGCCGATCGGCCAGGGCTTTCTATATCTGGTGGCGATCATCGATTGGGCGAGCCGTGCGGTACTGACCTGGCGCCTGTCGAACACGATGGACACATCGTTCTGCGTGTCTGCGCTCGAAGAGGCCTTGGCGCGCTTCGGCCGGCCTGAGATCTTCAATACCGACCAGGGCAGCCAGTTCACCAGCGCCTTCACCGGCACGCTGGCCGCCACCGGCGTCAGGATCTCGATGGACGGTCGCGGCCGCTGGATGGACAACGTGTTCATCGAGCGGCTGTGGCGCTCGCTCAAATACGAGGACATCGTGTGCTGTGGAGGTCAGGCTTCGGCATGAAGCCTTACGAAGCTTTGTCAGAGATGGAGGATGGCTCTCCGAAGTCGGCCTGCAGGGGAAGACTTCAAACCACTCCGAGCTGCGAGGGTAAAGAGCCCTGGTGGTGAGCGTTGGAAGAAAAGGCGGAGGAAACTCCGTCAGGTGAGGTCCGAGCAGACGAACGTAAGTAAACCGCTGATGACGTGTCGTAACGTTCTATCGACGTCGAAACCGGGATCAGGATGTCTATCCCGCGAGCAAGGGTTGGGAGGAGCCTGCCGACTGCCCAACCGGCGTCCGGCATGAAGGCGACGTGACCTCGGATCAGGCTTTGACAAGGAACACCGGAACCTGTCGCTCCGATGTGAAGGGAGGACTCGAAGCGGCCCGTCGTCGTAAGGAGCAGAGTACCGATGCGGAAACGCCCGTATTAGGGACGAAGGCGCTGTAATGGCACTGGACCGAAGGGGCGTTGTCATCCGGCTTTACGCGGCCGACAACCTGAAACGGGATGATCGGCATGAGTAAGGCCAAGCCGTTTGTATTGCCAAACGCGATGTGTGGGAGGCGTATAAGCAAGTGAAGGCGAACCAAGGGGCGGCTGGTGTTGACGGGCAGTCGATCGAAGACTTCGACCGGGACCTGAGTAAGAATCTCTATCGAATCTGGAATCGGATGAGTTAGGGCAGCTACTTTCCGCCTCCGGTGCGGCGCGTTGACATACCGAAAGGCGAAGCTGGCAGCACGCGACCGTTGGGAATACCAACGGTCTCGGACCGGATCGCCCAGATGGTGGTCAAGCGTTATCTTGAACCGATCCTGGAGCCCGTGTTCCACATGGATTCCTATGGGTATCGGCCGGGGAAATCAGCACATGATGCACTGGCTGTGGCTCGGCGCCGATGCTGGAGCCACGATTGGGTGCTCGACCTCGACATCAAGAGCTTCTTCGACGAAATCGATTGGAGCCTTCTGATGAAGGCCGTGCGCCGCCACACTGACTGCAAATGGGTTTTGCTCTACCTGCAAAGGTGGTTGGAAGCACCCGGGAGCATGCCGGACGGCAGCTTGGTCAAGCGCACAAGAGGAACTCCGCAGGGGGCTGTCGTCAGCCCCCTGTTGGCGAATCTTTCTTCATTATGCGTTCGATTTGTGGATGAGCCGAGAATATCCGGGTATCCCATTTGAACGATATGCTGATGATGCATGCCATCGGCCATTGCCGAAGCGAAGCGGAGGCGCGTGACTTGTGTCGGGCGCTGGAAACGAGGTTTGCGGAATGCGGGCTGCGGCTGCATCCGGAAAAGACCAAGATCGTGTATTGCAAAGATGCCAATCGCTCCTATCCCGAGCAGTCGGTCGACTTCCTTGGCTATACCTTCCGGCCGAGGATGGCGAACAATCGACACGGTGAGCGGTTCGTCTCATTCAGCCCGGCCGTCAGCAAGAAGGCCGGGAAACGGATGCGGCATACCGTGCGCAGGTGGCGGCTGCATCGGCGCAGCGACCTTGAGTTGGTGGAAATCGCCAAATGGGTCCGTCCAGTCCTGACGGGCTGGGTGCGCTACTACGGGCGGTTCTATCCCTCGAAGCTTCAAGAGGAGTTGCGCACGATCGATGCCTACATCGTTCGTGCGCAACACGAAAATACGAACTTTCCGAGAACACACGTTGGCGGTATGGGAATGGTTACGATCGCTCAAGCGACGGAATCCTGGCCTGTTCGCCCACTGCGCTGCGGGATCAACGGTTGGATGACGGGAGCCGGCTGAATCGCGAGGTTCACGTCCGGTTCTGAGAGAGCGCGGGGCTGCAATGCCCCGCGCCACTCACCTATCTCAAGGTTATTCGGATGGCCACGAGGCCAAAGCCGGAATTGCCCGATGGATCGAGTTTTACAATTTCCGGCGCCCCCATCAGGCGCTGGAAAACCGCGCGCCGATGGCGGTCTGGCGGGCCGGTGTCACCGGCGCATTCGGCAAAGAGGCTGTGGATATGACGCTTCCGGCAAGCGAGAAGCTTGGACAACGCTGCGCGTTGCCCACATCCCCACAGCCACAACAGCAGCAAGCAAGAGTCCCGTAAAGTATTGGGAAGAACGAACGGCAGCAGCTCCACTTGAGAACCGGACCCGGTGGTCCTCAGCAAAGGGTCCACTTCACGAGATCCCATGTTTCATCGTGTTCGGCCTGTTGGTCGGCGCAATTTTGCCAGAGCCCCAATGGGAGCCGCTGGGATGCGTTCCTTGCAAGACAACCAGATCTTTTGATCTCCTGCCACCATCAGAACTTGGTGCAGCCGGCGTAAGCAGGAACTCAATAAATAGCTTGCAGCTTACGTGGCGTCAGATTGTAGGCTTCGACGAAGGCTGACCAAAGTTACACGAAAAAGGCAATCGATGACGCGCCAGCAAATCGGAGTCGAGCGCCACGTGACGTTGGATCCCTCGCTTCAAGGAGTCTGGAGTACGATGGACGGCAGAATTTCGTCTCCTGACTCATTAATGCAAGCATTTGGGAAGGGCCGGGAAGAATGACGGGTAGTCCAATCGAGCAAGTGCAGATCCACGGGGACTGCTTTCGAACGCGCGGCAGGGCGACCACATCTCTTCAGTTTATGACTCTTTCAGAGTCCGCCGCCATCACCGAAATGCGGTCGCGAAGCTGCTCCGGGGTAATGCGACAGACGATGGCCACAAGCGTCGGTGCCGCGTGGCTTTCACGTAACCCTTTTTAGATGTTGGATTTAATGGCAGCCGCTCCCGCCGTCCGGCGTTCCGAACTCGGTGATGCGCTGCGCGCTTGCCGAAGTGCCTTCATCGGCGTCGGTCTCATGAGTTGTATGATCAACCTGCTGTACCTGACCGGCTCGGTGTTCATGCTGGAGGTCTATGACCGGGTGCTGCCCAGCCGCAGCGTTCCGACCCTGGTCGGCCTCGTCGTTATCGCCGGCAGTCTCTACATCGCTCAGGGTGTGCTCGATCTGTTGCGCGGGCGGATCCTCGGCCGCATCGGAACCTCGCTCGACGAAGCGCTCAATGCGCGGGTGTTCGACGCCGTCGTGCGCCTGCCGCTTATGGTGGGGAACCGCGACGAGGGCCTGCAGCCGCTGCGCGATCTCGACAATGTGCGCTCGTACCTCGGCAGCATGGGGCCGGGCGCGTTCTTCGATTTGCCCTGGCTGCCGTTCTACATGGCGATCTGCTTCCTGTTCCATTGGCTGCTCGGCGTGACCGCGCTAATCGGCGCCATCATCCTGGTCACGCTGACCCTGATCACCGAATATATGTCGCGCATGCCGGCGAAGGAGGCGATGACGCTCGCCGCGCGGCGCAACGGTCTTGCGATCTCCAGCCGGCGCAACGCCGAGGTGCTGGTCGCGATGGGCATGGCCGGGCGGATGAACAAGTGCTGGAACGAGGCCAACGAGGAGTATCTCGCCGGAAATCAGCACGCCAGCGACGTCACCGGCGGCCTCGGTGCTGTGGCCAAGGTGCTGCGCATGATGCTGCAGTCCGCCGTGCTCGCGGTCGGCGCCTATCTCGTGATCCACCAGGAGGCGACCGCCGGCATCATCATCGCCGGCTCGATCCTGAGCGCGCGGGCGCTGGCGCCGGTCGACCTTGCGATCGCGCACTGGAAGGGCTTGGTCGCCGCGCGCCAGAGCTGGCAGCGCCTCAACCGCTTGTTGCAACAGATGCCGGCACCCGACGCGAAGCCCCTGTTGCAGGCGCCGACGAAGAAGCTGTCGGTGGAAGGCGTGACCATGGTCGCGCCGGGCGATCAGCGCGTGATCATGCAGGACATCACCTTTGTGTGCGAGGGCGGCAGCGGCGTCGGCGTGATCGGCCCGAGCGGCTCCGGCAAGTCGTCGCTGATCCGCGCGCTGGTCGGCGTCTGGACGCCGATCCGCGGCAAGGTGCGGCTGGACGGCGCGGCGCTCGACCAGTGGTCGTCGGATGTGCTCGGTCGCTACGTCGGCTACCTGCCGCAGGATGTCGAGCTGTTCGGCGGCACCGTTGCGCAGAACATCTGCCGCTTCGACCCAGAGGCCAAGTCCGATGCCATCATCGCCGCGGCGAAAGAGGCTGGCGTGCACGAGATGATCATCAAGATGCGCGAGGGCTATGGCACCCACGTCGGCGAGCAGGGTACCGCGCTCTCGGCGGGCCAGGCCCAGCGCGTGGCGCTGGCGCGGGCACTCTACGGCAACCCGTTCCTGATCGTGCTGGACGAGCCGAACTCCAATCTCGACAGCGAGGGCGACGAGGCCTTGACGCGTGCAGTGTGCGCGGCGCGCGGGCGCGGCGCGGTTGTGATCGTGGTCGCACACCGGTCGATCGGCATCGAGGGCGTCGACCAACTCCTGGTGCTGAAGGACGGCCGCATGCAGACCTTCGGTCCGAAGGAAGCCGTGCTCGGGCAGGTGCTGCAGCGTGTCCCGCCGCCGCCGATCAAGATCGTCTCCGACGCGGGGGCAGCGAAGTCATGAAAGAGCAGCCGCGGACGGCGCACCAGTCGATCAGGAAGCACCTGATCGGCGGCCTCGTCGTGGTCCTCGTGCTCGCCGGCGGCGTCGGCGGCTGGGCTTCGACGGTGCCGATCTCGGGCGCCCTGGTCGCGCCGGGCTCGGTGGTTGTCGATTCCAACCTGAAGAAGGTGCAGCATCCGACCGGCGGCGTGGTGGGCGAGGTGCGGGTGCGCGACGGCGACGTGGTCACTGCCGGCGACATCGTGGTGCGGCTCGACGAGACCGTGGTGAAGGCGAGCCTTGCGATCGTCGTCAAGGCGCTGAGCGGACTTTACGCGCGCGCGGCCCGGCTTGAGGCCGAGCAGCAGAACCGGCTCAAGATCGCCTTTCCGCCGCAGCTCACCGAGCGCGCCGACGACCCTGATGTCCGCTACGTGATGGCGAGCGAGACCAAGCTGTTCGAGGTCCGCGTCAACGGCCGCACCGGCCAGAAAGCGCAGCTGCGTGAGCGCGTCACCCAGCTCAACGAGGAGATCGCCGGGCTCCAGGCGCAGGAGACGGCCAAGGACAAGGAGATCGAACTGGTGCAGCAGGAGCTGGTCGGCGTCCGTCGGCTCTACGAGCAGCATCTGGTGCAGATCAACCGGCTGACCACGCTCGAACGCGATGCCGCGCGGCTCACTGGCGAGCGCGCGCAATACATCGCCTCGCGCGCGCAGGCCAAGGGCAAGATCACCGAGACCGAGCTGCAGATCATCCAGGTCGACAAAGACATGCTCGCCGAAGTCTCGAAGGATCTGCGCGAGACCAATGACAAGATCGGCGAGTTCGTCGAGCGCAAGGTCACCGCCGAAGACCAGCTTCGCCGCATCGACATCCGCGCGCCGCAGGACGGCGTTGTGCTACAATCGACGGTGCACACCGTCGGCGGCGTCATCACCGCCGGCGACGCCATCATGATGATCGTGCCGAAGGCCGACGACCTGTCGGTCGAGGCCAAGGTCAATCCACAGGACATCGACAAGCTGCAGGTCGGCCAGAAGACGCTGCTGCGGCTCTCGGCCCTGAACCAGCGCACCACGCCGGAACTGAACGGCGTCGTGACCCGCATCTCCGCCGACGTCACCACCGATCAGCGCACCGGGCAGAGCTTCTACACCATCCGCGTCTCGATGCCGCCGGAGGAGGTCGCGCGCCTCGGCAGCGACATCAAGATCATTCCGGGCATGCCGGTGGAAGCTTTCGTCCAGACCGGCGACCGCACCATGCTGACCTATCTGATGAAGCCGCTTAGCGACCAGCTGATGCGCGCGTTCCGCGAGAAGTGAGTCCTTCACGTTGAAATCATTCACGTCGTTTCCGCGAACTTCACTTCGCCTCCTCCCTTGTGGGCGGGAGATAATGATAGCACGGAAATGGGCCAGTTTTGACCACGTCCTTGAGCGAAGAGGAGATCGTTTGTATGGCTACCTCCGGAATCAAATTCGTTAAGCGACGAGCCTCCCGCAGACCTTGATCGGCAGCAAGGTCGCGGCGATCTTATGCATTGCTGGCTCGCACCAACGTAAGCGGATCCCATATTCCAGCCAAAAAGCTTAGTCGACCAGCCACCGGCTTGCGCCTCATGCGAGCCGGGGGCTGCTGACCCGCTGGCGGGTTGCCCCTCGGAAATTTGGGTGAACCCGGTCCGCCGCCCGCTCACTTGCCTTGCGCTTCGGCACTTCAGAGAGGGCCGCCGAAGCGATAACGCGCTGTTGAGTTGGTTGCGCCGCACGCTCAGGAAGGGAGGTGTATAGCTGTTCGTCGAGCGGCTGGGGCTTCAGCGTCAGCCATTCGTTCCGCGCCTTGCGGCGGATCTTCACGCTCACGCCCGCGGTGCTGTATCCCGCGGCCACAGCTGTCTTACCATAGGCATAGGCGCCACCGTAGACCGGGTTCTCAATGATCCGGTGGATGGCAGAGTAGTTTGGTCGCCGTCAGGCCGTGTCGCCGTTGGTCTGCTTCACCGGCAGATCGAGATTGTACGCGTGGAGCCAACAGAGCGCCTGTCGCGCGCTGCCGAGTTCCTCGACCTTGTCGAACACCAGCTTGATCGCTTCCTGGACACGCCGATCCGGGTCTTTCTCATAACGGTCGCCGGCCTTCACGAAGCCGACGGGCGCTGTCACAACCAACTCGCCCCGGCGCGCCTTATCGTAGCGGGCCGAGAGCGAGCGCTGGCGCAACAGATCCAGCTCGTACTCGTTGAGGCTGCCCTTGAGCCCGAGCAGCAGGCGGTCGTTGCCGTGCCTCGGCGCGTAGATGGTCTCCTGATCGATCAGAACGGTATCGACCACGCGGCACATCTCGATGAGTTGCTGCCAATCCCGGCTGTTGCGTGCGAACCGCGGGACCTCGCGGGCGCAAACCGCACCAACCTTGCCGAGGCAAACCTCCGCCACCATTCGCTCGAATCCGGCGCGTTGTAGGCCGCCGGCGGCTGAACGACCAAGATCATCATCGATCACTTCAATTTCTGACCACCCGAGTGCCGCCAGCCGGTCTCGCATGGCGTATTGCAGCACGCTGCTCTCGCGATTGTGCAACACCTGATGGGCCGAAGATTGACGCATGTAAAGAATCGCCTTGCGCTCCAGATGATGAGGCCTGAGATTGTCAGAGATCATGATCGACCTCCTTCGCGCGCGGTGTCGCTTTCATGGCAGCATGGTCGAGGATCAACTGCGTCATCACGCTCGTGAGCGCTGCCCGCGCTTCTGCTGGCAGATCCAGCCATGTGGGCGCGCCGATGGCGCCGTTCGACAGGCCACTCCCGAACAGATCCATCTGCTGCTGCGGCCGCGGTTGTCGATTGTGTCGGTACCCGCTCCCTGGCACCGCCGTCTGCCGTGACATGAGTCTCTCCCCGATTCTGGTCGTGAGAGGCTCTGGATGCGCCAGAAAGCAGGGCAGCTGATGGCGTTCGATCCTTCAACGCCAGATCGAGAAGCGCAGAGAGCGCCGCAAGTGCGTCAATGCTGACAAACGGCTGAGCTGTCAAAGGCTCAGCGTCAGGGCATGCTGCCCGATCGAACATCCATGCTGGAACCTCCAACCATCGATCCGCTTGCGATCCATCTAGAGAGCAGCGGAAAGCGACATCATCAGCCTTCTCGACCCTTCCATGAACGCAAACTCGGCGACCAAACCAGGGATGATGTCGATAAAGAACCTCGCGAAGAACGGTCCTGTGGGCGTTCTTGAGCCTTGTTGTACAACTCAGAACACCCCCATTCCCAGCTGGGCTACCGCTTGCCGCGGGAATACATTGCATCCATCAAACCAGCCGAGTGTCCGGTCTGACGGGGGCAACTCCACCTACCAAAAGGGCAGGAAGCGCTGCAAATTTGCTCGGTGTATCAAGTGCGAGCTTCAGCGGTTCCTAACTGCATCTGATCAAGCCGCGGGCGCCGCTACACAGCTCGCAAATTAGCTTTACAAGCATCTCGGAATCATAGGGATTCCGTTTCGTATAGCTCCCGGTATCCCGAATCATGGGCTATCTTGGGGAGTGCCGACGAAGCGCGACAACGAGTAGGGGCGCCATATCGTCACGCCCGAGGCGACTATGCCCAACCGCAACCGCGGCATGAGCCAAACGTTCGAAACGGATGGAACGTGGTTTCTGCCCGAGACGCCTGACAGGAAAGTAGCTGGGACGCTCGTATCTCGAGCCGAACGAATTGAGCAATCGTTGGCGGACTCTCTCCGTCCGATGCAAAGCAGACCAATTCGAGCCGATATCGTTCGATTCCCCGTTGTGCATGGTGTCACGCGGGAGCAGGAGGCGGTCTCACTATTTCGGTGTACGCGGGTCGGCTATTCCTTGACGTTTGCCAGTGGTGGCATCGGCCGACTTGAAACCCTTTGGAAGCGGTGGACCGAACCAGAGGTTGAGGGGCAACGGTTGCCTCCCTGAAGGCGAGCCACCTATCCTGGTAGGCGCCCACGAGCGCTCTTGGCGATACATTCCCACCCCGTGTAGCTTGACGACACTCTCGAGAAGGCGAGGTGGTTAGCGGTGTTAGAGCAAGGTAGGCTGGCCACCGAAGTTAGTGGCGCGTGTTAGGGACAGCGCTTTCGGGACCGACGAAGCGCCGAGTCACGTGGCTGCTAACTTCCGGGCAGCGCGTGCGCGGCAGGGACAGCGTTAATTCTCTTGAGTGAAGGCTCCGAGTCGCGCTCGCGTTGCCACGGACATCATAGGGGATAGCTCCGGTAGCTGGCTATGAAGTGGAGTTACGAAACATGCTATGGGCTAGCGGAGATCATTATTGTGCCGGGAGGATGCGCGCTCCTGTTTGATGGCCAGGTTTTAGGCCAATACACCTCGCCAGTCATAGCAGCAGAAGAATTAGCGAACGGGAGATGCCGTTGGCCTTGGGCTGGAGATCCGGCGAAGATGGGGATCCCGAGAAACTTGTCCCAGTGGCAAAGCGTCCCCTTGGCGCGTCGGCTATGAGCACAGTAGTGAACCGCCATGAAGCCTTTCACTCAGATTAGCTCGCCACGCGGTCCCACGCGATGCGTTCGGATGAAGGAGCGATAAGCCGTGTCCAAAGCTAACATCCTCAAGCTGATTGCAAACGTCGCCGATCAACTCATAGAAGTGTTGCGTAGCGGGGCACGTGCTCGTCTCGCCCAGGCGGTCGAGGCCGAGGCTGAGGACTTTCTCGGCAAGCATGCCGATTTGAAGACCGCGGACGGTCATCAGCGCGTCGTCCGCCACGGTCTCCTGCCGAAACGCGAGGTGATGACCGGTATCGGTCCGGTCGCTGTCCGTCGCCACGTGTGCTCGATCGCGGGGCGGACGCCACGGATCGCGACTGCCTCCGGTTCTCTCCGTAGATCCTGCCACCCTACATGCGCCGTTCGAAGTCGATCGAGACGCTGCTGCCGAACCTTTAGGGTATCTCGACTGGCGACTTCTCGGAGGCGCTAGCTGCGCTGCCCGGCAAGGATGTTGCCGGGCGGCATCCGCCATCGGCCGGCTGAAGGATGGCTGGCTCGACGAGCACGCCGTGTGGCAGAAGCGCGATCTGTCATCAAAGCTAATGTCGACGCGGCACTCGTTTCTGTCCGTCGCGGACGATTGAGACGTTATTGATTGGTTGCTCGCGGACACGGAATTTTGCCATTGGCCCGACCCGGACGGTCGTATTCCAGAGCGAGGTGCGTTCGCGTGTGCAGTGATACGTGATCAGCTCTCAATTGCTCGCTCGAGCCCATACGAGCGGCTGAAGGCGAGGATAGCGGAACGATAGGCACTCCGCTTTTAGTATTGCTGCCCGCCCCGCTTCGCGGCGAAGCGCTGAGCACCGCCGGATGAAGCACTAGCTCTGCACTTGACGTAACCCTTCGGCCCACTTGCCCCCGCTTGCTGTCGGGAAAGTTCTCGGCCCATGCGCCATCCAACCTAGAGCGAAATGTCGGGGAGGCGGCCTTCGTTTTCCAGATAGCTACCGCCGACATCGGAGTGGTTTCCGGCGAACCACACCTGCCGCAGCCAATCCGGATGCTTCAAATATCGCGCATGGGCTGCCCCGCACATTCCGCGCGAGAGTAGGCCTTTGTCGGGCACCTGCTGCGCCGGATGTCGGCATTGAGACTTAATGCCAGAAACCTGACACTGCGCGCCGCTACGAAGTGCCTGCTGAGCCTGCGAATCCACTTCGGCACACGATTTGCTCTGTTCACCGCATCATCACCAATCGCAGTGCGATGCTTTTCGGGACGGGCACTATATTAGCGGACACTTCAGTGGCGGGTACGGTCGAACCTCTTTCACCCATCCCTGCGCTCAGTCGATCTATGGCGATGCCGACAGGTTCGATGTCACCCGGCGGCATAACCCGCACCTGTCGTTCGGCCAGGGGCCGCATGTCTGCCTGGGCGGTTCACCGGCGCGTCTGGATTGCGATGCGCCTTCCCCGCGCTGTTCGTGCGGCTGGAGATCTGGCGCTGACCATCGCCGCGGAGGACGTCGTCTACATGAGTCTTACGTCATTCGCTGCCCGCAGCGGCTGCCGATCACCTTTCGCCCTTCCATCGCCTAGAGAGTGAAGTGTCACCATGTCCGAACAACCCTTGCCGACGTTGCCGAAGTGGCGCGTCGATCACATCGAGCCCTCGCCCGAGATGTTGGCGCTACGCGCCAACGGTCCGATCCACCGCGTGCGCTTCCCGTCCGGGCACGACGGCTGGTGGGTGACGGGCTACGACGAGGCCAAGGCGGTGCTGTCCGACGCGGCGTTCCGGCCCGCGGGAATGCCGCCGGTGGCCTTCACCCCGGATTCGGTGATTCTGGGTTCGCCGGGTTGGCTGGTCTCGCACGAGGGGGGCGAGCATGCTCGGTTACGCGCAATCGTGGCGCCGGCCTTCAGCGATCACAGGGTGAGGCTGCTCGCGCAGCAGGTCGAGGCGATCGCCGCGCACTTGTTCGAGGCGCTGGCGGCCCAGCCCCAGCCTGCCGACCTGCGGCGCCATCTCTCTTTTCCACTTCCGGCCATGGTCATCAGCGCGCTGATGGGCGTGCACTACGAGGATCACGCCTTTTTCGCAGGGCTGTCCGACGAGGTGATGACGCACCAGCATGAAAGCGGCCCGCGTCGCGCGTCGCGCCTGGCCTGGGAAGAACTGCGTGTCTACATTCGGGGCAAGATGCGGGATAAGCGCCAGGATCCGGGCGACAACGTGCTGACGGATCTGCTCGCGGCGGTCGACCAGGGCAAGGCGACCGAGGAAGAGGCGATCGGCCTGGCGGCGGGCATGCTGGTGGCTGGGCACGAGAGCACCGTCGCGCAGATCGAATTCGGCCTGCTGGCCATGTTTCGCCATACGCAACAGCGCGAACGCCTGGTCGGCGATCCCTCCCTGGTGGACAAGGCGGTGGAGGAAATCCTGCGCATGTACCCGCCAGGTGCGGGCTGGGACGGCATCATGCGCTATCCGAGGACCGACGTGACCATCGCGGGCGTGCATATTTCCGCGGAGAGCAAGGTGCTGGTCGGCCTGCCGGCGACGTCGTTCGATCCGCGCCATTTCGACGACCCGGAAATCTTCGACATCGGACGTGACGGTAAGCCGCACCTGGCGTTCTCCTACGGGCCGCACCACTGCATCGGCGTGGCGCTCGCCAGGCTGGAACTCAAGGTGGTGTTCGGTTCGATCTTCCAGCGCTTTCCCGCGCTGCGCCTGGCCGTGGCGCCGGAAGAACTGAAGTTGCGCAAGGAGATCATCACTGGCGGGTTCGAGGAGTTCCCGGTGCTCTGGTGATGCGCGTACGCCGCCGGGGATCGCGATCTTCTCCGCAATTTGCCGGCGCGCCTGGCGCGCGCCGGGCAGATCAATCAGCCAACAGGTAACCTAGATGGACGTGCAAGAAACCACGGCAGCACGCCGGGACGCCTTCGCCGAACTGGCGTCGCCAGCGTGCCTCCACGACCCGTATCCGTTCATGCGGTGGTTGCGCGAGCACGATCCGGTGCATCGCGCGGCATCGGGCCTCTTTCTGTTGAGCCGCCACGCCGACATCTACTGGGCGCTCAAGGCCACGGGCGATGCGCTTCGGGCACCGGCGCCGGGCGAACTGGCGCGCTATTTCCCGCGTGCGGCGACCAGCCTGTCGCTCAATCTGCTGGCGTCCACGCTAGCGATGAAGGATCCACCGACGCATACGCGTCTGCGCCGGCTGATCTCGCGCGATTTCACCATAGGCCAGATCGACAACCTGCGGCCGAGCATCGCGCGCATCGTCGCAGCGCGCCTGGACGGCATGGCGCCCGCGCTGGAGCGCGGGGAGGCGGTGGACCTGCATCGGGAATTCGCGCTGGCCTTGCCCATGTTGGTCTCCGCCGAATTGTTCGGCATGCCCCCGGACGACATGTTCGGGCTCGCCGCCGGCATCGGCGCCATTCTGGAAGGCCTGCGCCCGCACGCCAGCGATCCCCAGCTCGCCGCGGCGGACGCGGCCAGCGCCAGGGTGCTGGCCTACTTCGGCGACCTCATACCGCGCAAGCGCTCCGATCCCCGCCACGACATCGTGTCGATGCTGGTCGGCGCGCACGACGACGATGCCGACACGCTGTCGGATGCGGAGTTGATCGGCATGCTGTGGGGCATGCTGCTGGGCGGCTTCACCACCACTGCTGCGGCCATCGACCATGCGGTCCTGGCGATGCTGGCGTATCCCGAACAGCGGCACTGGCTGCAGGGAGACGGCGTGGGGGTAAAGGCATTCGTCGAAGAAGTCCTGCGCTGCGACGCGCCCGTTATGTTCAGCTCCATTCCACGTATCGCCCAGCGCGACATCGAACTGGGCGGCGCGGTGATCCCGAAGAACGCGGACGTGCGCGTGCTTGTCGCGGCCGGCAATCGCGACCCGGACGCCTTCGCCGATCCCGACCGCTTCGATCCCGCGCGGTTCTACGGCACCAGTCCTGGCATGTCGACCGACGGGAAGATCATGCTGAGCTTCGGCCACGGCATTCACTTCTGCCTCGGTGCGCAACTGGCCCGGGTGCAGTTGGCCGAGAGCCTGCCGCGGATCCAGGCTCGCTTCCCCACGCTGGCGTTGGCCGAGCAGCCGACCCGGGAGCCGTCCGCGTTCCTTAGGACGTTCCGCGCGCTACCGGTGCGGCTGCATCCGCAGGGGGGCTGAGATGCGCGTCGTGGTCGACCAGGATCTGTGCGGAACCACCGGGCAGTGCGTGCTGACGTTGCCGGGCACCTTTCGCCAGCGCGAACCGGACAGCGTGGCCGAAGTGTGCGTGGCGAAGGTCCCGCAGGCGCTGCACGCGGCCGTGCGGCTCGCGGCCAGCCAGTGCCCGGTCGCCGCCATTCGGGTCATCGAAAGCGACGCTGGCGATGACGAGCGCGCCAGCGCCGACCCTGCGCCTTCTCCGGCGGAGGCCGAGCGGCATGCGGCGAAAGACCAACGCAATTCAGGAGGACGCGATGGGACGGTTTGAAGGCAAAGTGGCCGTGGTGACCGGCGCCGGCGCTGGCATCGGCAAGGCATGCGCCCGCGCCATTGCGCGCGAGGGCGGCAGAGTGGTGGTGGCCGACATTGATGGCTCGGCGGCCACGGCCTGCGCCGCGCAGATCGCGGCCGAAGCGGGCCACGCGCTGGCCCTGGCCATCGACATCGCCAATGCGCAGGCGGTGGCAGCGCTGTTCGAGACGGCGGAGCGGCAATTCGGTGGGGTCGACTTGCTGGTGAACAACGCGAGCGCCATGCATCTGACCCCGCGCGACCGCGCGATCCTCGACCTGGACCTGGCGGTCTGGGATCAGACCATGGCGACCAATCTGCGTGGCACGCTGCTCTGCTGTCGGCAGGCCATCTCAAGGATGATCGCCCGCGGCGGTGGCGCGATCGTCAACATGTCGTCGTGCCAGGGGCTTAGCGGTGACACCGCGCACACGTCCTACGCCGCGTCGAAGGCGGCGATGAATATGCTGTCGGTCTCGCTCGCCACCCAGTACGGTCATGCGCAGATTCGCTGCAACGCGGTTGCGCCGGGTCTCATCATGACCGAGCGTCTCCACGCCAAGCTGGATGAGTGCATGCAGCGGCATCTTCGCCGGCACCAGCTCCTGCCGCGCGTCGGCCGCCCCGAGGACGTGGCCGCGCTGGTGACGTTCCTGCTCTCCGACGATGCTGCGTTCATCACGGGCCAGATCGTGTGCATCGACGGCGGCATGCTGGCGCACGTGCCGACGTACGCCGACGGAGGCAACAGCCGCGTCGCGCGGCCTGCCGGCCACACCGCCGAAGCGGCCGCGGCGCCGCGCGGCTGATGGACATGCTGCTCAACCCGCTGGACCGTCGGCACCGGCTGCGGTGCGATATCCCGGTCGTGCCCGGCGCTTTCCCCCTTGTCGGGCATCTTCCCGCCATCGTCTGCGACCTGCCGCGCCTGCTGCGGCGCGCGGAACGGACGCTTGGCAGCTACTTCTGGCTGGATTTCGGCCCTGTCGGACACCAGATGACGTGCATGGATCCGGATGCGTTCGCATTGCTCCGGCACAAGGACGTGTCCTCGGCGCTGATCGAAGAGATCGCGCCCGAGTTGCTTGGTGGGACGTTGGTCGCCCAGGACGGCCGCGCGCACCGGCAGGCGCGCGATGCGATCAAGGCGGCGTTCCTGCCGAAGGGTCTGACCGAGGCCGGCATCGGCGATCTGTTCGCGCCCGTCATCCGGGCGCGGGTGCAGGCCTGGCGCGACCGCGGCGACGTAACCATCCTGAGCGAAACCGGCGACCTGACGCTCAAGCTCATCTTCAGCCTCATGGGAATCCCCGCGCAAGACCTGCCGGGATGGCATCGCAAGTACCGGCAACTGCTGCAGTTGATCGTCGCGCCCCGGATCGACCTGCCCGGACTGCCCTTGCGGCGCGGCCGCGCCGCCCGCGACTGGATCGACGCGCAGTTGCGCCAATTCGTCCGCGAAGCGCGCGCGCAGGCCGCGCGCACCGGGTTGATCAACGACATGGTGAGCGCCTTCGATCGCAGCGACGATACGCTCTCCGATGACGTCCTAGTCGCCAATATCCGCTTGCTGCTGCTTGGCGGTCACGAAACCACCGCCTCGACGATGGCCTGGATGGTGATCGAGCTGGCGCGGCAGCCTGGGCTATGGGACGCCCTGGTCGAGGAGGCGCAACGCGTGGGCGCGGTGCCGGCACGGCACGCGGACCTGGCGCAGTGTCCGGTCGCCGAGGCGCTGTTCCGCGAGACGCTGCGCGTGCACCCGCCGACCACGCTCCTGCCGCGGCGCGCGCTGCACGAATTGCAACTCGGCCAACGGCGCATTCCCGCGGGCACCCATCTGTGCATCCCGCTGCTGCATTTCTCGACCTCGGCGCTGCTGCACGAGGCGCCTGATCAGTTCCGCCTGGCGCGGTGGCTGCAACGCGCGGAGCCGATCCGGCCGGTGGACATGCTGCAGTTCGGTACCGGCCCACACGTCTGTATCGGCTACCACCTGGCATGGCTGGAACTGGTGCAGTTCGGGATCGCCTTGGCGCTGACCATGCACAAGGCCGGGGTGCGGCCGCGGTTGCTGAGCAGCGCCGAAAAAGGCCGGCGCTATTACCCAACCGCACATCCGTCTATGACAACCCGCATCAGATTCTCATGAGCTGGCATCGCATGCTCCGTGTGGCGAGGCAGCCGCGTCGGCGACGCGCGGCGTTTCTGCACTCGGCGCGCGCGCTCGGTGCGACGCCGGCAACACCGCGGCGGCTCGCCGCCCGCCGTGGCCGTCTCCTGTCAGATACAAGGACATGAACAACATGCAGCCCGGTTCCACGCTACACGACCGAACTGGCGTTTCCGCGCTCGGCGTATTGGGCGCGCAGGCGCGCGGCGCATCCGGCCCGCTGCTGCCGGAGATCTGGATGCAGGACGGCGCAAAGCGGGTCGAACAGGCGCTGGCGCGTCTTCTCTGCGCCGAAGACGACGGTGAGACCGAGCTGATGGCGGCGATGCGCTACGCCACCTTGCATGGCGGGAAGCGTACCCGCGCCTTGCTCTGTCTGGCTGCCGGCGCATTGGCCGACACGCCGGCGCACATGCTCGACGACGTCGGCGCCGCCATCGAGATGATGCACGCCTGTACCCTGGTCCACGACGACCTGCCCGCGATGGACGACGACGTGCTTCGCCGCGGCCTTCCGACCGTGCACGTCAAGTTCGGCGAAGCCACAGCGATCCTGGTCGGCGATGCGCTGCAGGCGCACGCCTTTCTGACCCTGGCGAGCCTGGATGCGCCGGGCGATACCCGTATCGCGCTCGTGCGCGAACTGGCGCAGGCGGTGTCCGCCGAGGGTGGTGCCGCAAGCGGGCAGGCCATGGATTTGTCGCTGGTTGGAAAGCACGTCGAGCTGGACAGGATCGTAGCGATGCACCGGATGAAGAGCGGAGCGCTAGTGCGCGCATCCGTTCGCATGGGCGCGCTATGCGCCATCGCGGAGGATGCCGCGCACGCTGCGCTGTACTCTGCGCTCGATCGCTACAGCGCCTGTTTCGGCCTGGCGTTGCAGGTGGTCGACGACATTCTCGACGCGACAGCGGATACCGCGACCCTGGGCAAGACCCCCGGTAAGGATGCGGCGGCGCAGAAGCCGACCTGCGCGTCGATCATGGGGCTGCAGGCAGCGCACCAGTTCGTGTTGGATCTGTTGCGCGACGCCGGGGAGGCCATCGCCCCGCTGGGGCCGCGTGCGGAACGGTTGGCGCAGATCCTGCAGCGGGCCAACGCGTATCTGTTCAAGCACGCGCCATGCGCATGAGCGCGCCCGTCCGCATGGAGTCGCCCTGTGCCGCTGCGATCGGCCGGCGGCAGCGGTGCATGATGCACTATGTCCGAGTCCGCGGCACCGATCGCAGCGGTTGCCCAGCACGGGCCGCGGCGCACGCGGCGCGCTGCGCGCAAGCCTATGCGGCGGACCGGCGCCAGCATCGGGGCGCGTCGCCGCGCCGGCGCTGG
>NZ_LBJZ01000139.1:0-20285 GCF_028128935.1 Bradyrhizobium sp. CCBAU 11361 | reverse complement strand
TCAATCTCGCCTTTGCGAATGGGGAAACGTATCGTTCGCGATGGAAATACCGAACGAGCTCATGAGCTTTTTGCTCCTAGCAAGCAGCGTCGATTCGCCATACTTCAGAGTGAGATTCACCACTCCAGTGCGCCCGCCTAGCGCAAGTACAAGCAACGATTCACACTAGCAACTCGTCCCGTTACAACAGATCACACTGTCTGGCGGCATGCCGTAGCGGTTCGCGATTGGATTCGGGAGAAGCGCGGTCAGTTCGGATTGCGCGCGCATATATGGACTGAACTACTAGATGCCGCACCCCTCCTGCGCGGCCACGATCTTATCGCGCTCCGCTTCAAGCGCCCCGAGCAAAATCAAGCCACTGGATCTCCGGTCGGCGCCACGGGAAATACCAGTCAACGGGGTGCCGGGCGAGCTGTCTATCGCCTTACCCTGCATTTCGGCTCACGTGCTGGCGCGGTCCGCGGTCAAACGGCCAGGAACGGATAGATCAGGGCCGAATGATGTAGTTTCCACTTGCCACACGCTGGGCGGCCCGTTCAGCGACGGTCTTTGGGCCAGTCATGACCCCGAACTTCGACATGAAGTGTTCGCCATCCCCGCCGTCCATGACAAGAGATCCATAGAGAGACAGCGTCCAGAACGAAATCGCGTCGTTGTCGACCGCTTGCACCCCTTCGTAGGTTAGAGCGCCTTTGCCGATGTCGTTCGTGACGCGCTGTTTGGCATTGAGGTTAAGATGGCCAGCAAAGAAGGTCTCTCCATGCTTCGTGAGGCTCAGCACGTCAACGACGATGTCCGGCCCGAGAATGACGCCCCAATGGTGGAACATCAGGCCGCGCGCGATAAGACCGACCAGTTCTTCCAGCCGTTCGCCATCCAGCGGCAGCGCCATGGTATTCACCAACAAGCCTGAGGGCTCGCGCGACCAAACGCGCGTCTGCCCTGCGGCCAGTGTCCGATGAAGCTTCTGGTTCTTGGCAAGCCGCTTCGGCACATTGGCCGCCAGATTTTCCAGGGCATCCGCGTGTCGGCCGCCGAAAGGCAGGACCCCGGCGCAATAGGTTTCGAGCCCCGACTTCTTGTTGTTACAGGCGACGCAGGCAGGGACTTTGGGAATCTGCCCATGATGTTCGGCACCGACAAATCCCCGCGCGAGGACATGATCGCCGGTATCGGATGCGCCGGCTGCCGCGCAATAGACGCAGGTCTTTCCCTTGAAGCGCTTACTCATCTTGAAACGTCAGTCTCACCGGCTTGCATCGCCCCCACGCGAGCGCAAGCCAATGTAGCTCACGAAGCATGCTCATCGGGACAAAAGCGAACGCCTCTGCGCTCTTTCGGCTAGGCCCTTTGGCCTGGGCGGGGTCCTTCGACCCCTTGGTTGTCTGGGCCCGAGGCCCATCGATGTATGCTAAGTGCGGATAATAACGGGGTGTTTTTTACACAGCCGGTTACACATACACGCAAAGATGCTGATTTACCACAGTAAAATCAATAATTTGTGGTAGGTATCACATGACTCAAAAGCTTCTTCGACTTCAGACGATCTTGCTCCCGCCCCCGACGTGCTGCTTCATGGCCCCTACCTCAACTCGATCTCGCGAGGGGTGCTGTCGTTGTGTCCGAGGCAGTCCGCACACTTCTTGGAGCGCAGCACCGTCCGCTGCGAGTCGTACCTGATCAGGCACCACTTTCCGCCACAGACGGCGCCACTTGTCGCTTCTGGGCGAGACAAGCGTTGGTCGATAGGACACAACTCTGCCGCTTCCCCGGTTACAGGTTGAGGAAGACCCCTACCAGCTCTAAACCAAAACAAATGCGAGCAAGCTAGAGCAGAGAAGCACGATGCCGGCAGCGGTCAGGGTCAAGAGGCTCCCCGAAACAAGATCACAATTGCGCATGAAACGTCCTCGATTGCGCCAGAGACGATGCAGCCGCCGCTGCCTTGCTCCATTCGTACGATCGGCATTTTCGTTCAAATTCGATGCACAATTCCTTCCCTTGTCGCGAGAGAGTGCATGTTTTCGTCGCCGCCACCACCATGCTCGCCGTTTTGCGGCAAGACGAAAGGGATATCGATTGTGGGATTTGGTGAACGGACCCGTGGGTCTCATTGCGCTGCAGGTTCGCCGCGACCCCTTCGCACTCGTCGCGAAAGCATCGGATGTGAGCCGTTTCATAATTGCGATTCAGCTTTGAATAATCTTGTCGAATGCGCGGGATTTGTTGGCGGCTCGCGGTCAGCACCATACTGGCTTCGAGCCGCGCCCGACTGCACCCATGCCGCCGGTCAACGTGCCCTAGTTCAAGGATCTTGGACCGAGCAGCAATTTACTTGAGGCATTTCATCAATCCCGAGGAAAGCATAGTGACACCGCTTAGACTTATACGCCCGATCTGCACGGCAGCCTTCGTTGCCAACACGTCGTCCGCCCTGGCCTGGGTCAACTAGGTCATTCAGTCATTGCAGAACTGGCGCAGCGGCATTTGACATCGCTGCCAACTGTCAAAGCCGGCGCGGATATCACAAAGGCGATGTTCCCACCACCTATAGCTGCTATCGAGCGAGCGCGGCCTCGTAAACGGCTGGGCTAGGATCGCGTGGAACGCCTTCGCCTATCGAAGGCGGGACGTCGGGACTGATGCTTCTGCCGGCGCAGGCCCTCAACACAAAGCGACTTGGTTAGCACAGATTTCGGGAGCTCTGGAGCTGTTGCCTCCATCCCTTGCTGCGGTTCTGCGGGAGTCAGGGGCGCCTCCATGAGGCTGAGTACGGCCCGACCCTTTTTCGTGATGAGCCACCCACCGTCTACGCGCTCGATCAGTTGCTGAGAAAAGATGTCCAGGTTCGGAACACGAGCGCCCAACCTTTTGGCGCGCTCAGCCCAGTCCCGACCGCTCAGTTAGGCCGCTTGAACTCTCCCTAGGAAATCATCGAGCTCGCGCTTCAGCCGGGAACTTTGCTGCGATAGCAGCTCGGCAGACCTCAGTACGTGCATTGACGCCCCTTCAGTTTCTTTCGCGCGATGCGTGACTTCACCCGCGCTCGCCGCCACTTGAGTGGTCCTGGTCGCGGCTTCCTGCAGATTGAACGCCATACTCTTGCTCGTAGTCTTCTGCTCACCGATGAAAGAGACGACAGTCATAGCAATGTCCGAGATGCGCGCGATGATTGCGCCCGTTTCAGAAATCGCGGCAACTGCTTCAGTCGTCGCTGACTGAATGCCCCCAATTTGTTCGCCAATCTCTACGGTCGCTTGCGCAGTTTGAGTAGCGAGAGTTTTCACCTCCTGGGCAACAACTGCGAACCCTTTGCCGCGGTCGCCGGCGCGCGCGGCTTCGATGGTCGCGTTCAGCGCGAGCAGATTTGTTTGCCGCGCGATCGCCGCGATCAGCTGAACAACGCTGCCGATCCGCTCCGTCGCGGCCGCCAAACTAACCATGCGTTGATCGCTGAGTTCCGTCTTGCGAACGGCTTCGAGCGCCATATCGGCCGCCTCCTCGACCCGTCGGCCGAGATCAGCGATCGTTGTCGCCATTTCGTTTGTCGAGGTTGCCACGTGCTGAACATTAGCCGACGCTTCTTCCGATGAGGAGGCGACTTCGAGCGAGAGTTCCCGGCTGTGATCAGCCGAACTGGTAAGGCTTCGTGCCGACGCTTCAAGTTGCGTCGAGGCAGCCGAGACTGTGTCAATCACCTGTCCCACGGTAGCCTCGAATTCGCCGGCGAGCCGCGCGATATCTGCCCTGCGCTGAACGGCAGCAGTCTGGTCTTGTTCCGCCCTGGCGTCGAGCTCTGCTTGGGCTCTCTCGTGCGCCCTCAGCTTGAACATTTCTACCGCTTCGGCCATTTCGCCAAGCTCATCTTTTCGGCCCAGCGCCGGTAGAACCACGTCGAACCTCCCTTCACCAAGCTCGCGCATGGCCGAAGTCATTGCCGCGACTGTTTTAGCAATGCGCCTGCCAAACAGTAACGCGAGCAGGCCTACGAGCATTGTCGCAAACCCGATGACCCAGAACAGATTTCGCCGAATTTCTTCCGCTCGGGTTTCGGCAGCCTCCGAATGCGCGTCCGCGGCAGCCATGATCTTCACGATTACCGGGCGAATGCGGTCGTAGATCTGACCGAGATCATCCACTTCGTCGTTCAGCGTCTCGCGCGTGACCATGAGCGATACAAAACTCGCCTTGTACGCACGGATGAGTTCGAGGACCTGAGATTTTGCTTCTGGAGCCAGGGTCGCTTGACCAAGCTCACTTTCGAAGTCTGTCTCACGCTGAGTCAGCTGATCACCGAATTTGTCTTCGCCCCGCAAGATGAAGTCCTTCTCGTGGCGACGCATCATGAGCATCAAGATCATAAGACGCGGCTGCTTCACCTGATCAAGTCGTTGCTCAACAGCGTGGACGGCACTACGCAATTTTCCTTGAAACCCGTCATCCTCATTGAAGCCGAGGTTGCGTTGCGCCGAGACAACGTTTTGAAAGCGTGTCGCATAGATATTGATGATCGGCCGCAGAGCGCCCGCCTGCCTCAAGGGGCTCTCATCTGGCAAGGCCGTCACTAATGCTTCGACGCGACTTAGGTCTGCGAGCTGACGCTCGTGTTGATCGGCATGCTTTTTTATCAACACTTCGGTTGGCTTGCGAAGGAATTCGCTCGTGATCAGGCCAGTCTCCAAAAAACTTTGTGACAATGACATGACACGCGATTTCACTTCATCACTCGCGTTAGACTCGTGCTGAACAACGCTCGCGTAGTGGAGAGCGGTCGCGCAGATTGAACCTGTGACCAAGACACCGCAAACTCCGAGCAGGGCCATTTGCTCACGCAACCCGATTCGAATGCCGCGGCGGGCCGACGACTTACCACAAATGCCAGAAACAACGTTGCTCATTGCGTGCCTCGATTGATCCTACGTTGACGCCGTACTGCTGACGAACGCCGACCCAAAAGGAGCGTATTGATGTTGAGTGAGATCGAAGCTGGCGCGCTTCACTCTGACGATGACAAGGCGCTACCTAATCAGGATTGATTTCGAAATCCTGAACTGGCGCGTGAAAGACAGCGTATCCGCGCCAATTCTCGTCGCTGCTGTCTCGGATCAATTAGGACCAAGATCTGTAGTGCACTGTGATGCGTTCGGATCGAACGATAACTCTAATAGCTGCGTTTGAAGTGATTGTTGCGCACAAATCATGCACCCCACATGGAAACCTCGCCGCCATTCAGCGCGCTGAAGCGGGTATATTAGAATTCAGCTTGCGCGGTTGCGCGACTGCGCTGGCTTGGAGTTCTAGATGAGTTCTACTCATCTAGATGCTCCCTTCAGCCGCCCTTTTGGGCGTTTCCTCGCTGACTTGGCCGTGCGAAATGCTCGCACGGCCATTTTTCGCGAGCTTCGAATGTGAACGATACCGCCTAACAGCCGCGGCATATGGCGTACGATGCAATGTGCATCGGTGATTTGAAGCTCATTGGACATTGTGAGTTTGTCGCCGATCTCGGCTGCTAGGCGGACCTCGTGGCGGTCGCAGAGGCTATTGCGATGAATTGGCTCATGCCTTCTGGACAAGATCGATGCACGGCACATTTATGTCCGCGTCACTAGATATTGAAGGCAATCTGTCGCCCAATTTTTGGACGCTATGTCCTGCCCCCCAAGCGTCGGGTGTCTGAGGCACCGTGCGCAGACGTGTGATTGCCTTCAGCCAAACCGCGGAGCTTGGGTATCGCGCCCAGCACTCACTCTTGCCGTCTCACCCATGATGGGGTTGGATTGAGTGGCCTACGATATAACTCAGTATTTTCAACGCTGATAACCCGTACCGCACAGCCTTTAGCCTTCAGCTCCGGATGCACAATAGACAGTTCGGTCGCAAGCTGCTCTGCTCGATCGACGGCCAACTCAATATTCTCGAGGATAAGGCCGCCTTGATTCTTGTACTCCTCACCAATCACGAGATCAAAAGAGTAG
This sequence comes from Bradyrhizobium sp. CCBAU 11361, assembly GCF_028128935.1. Lineage (NCBI taxonomy): Bacteria > Pseudomonadati > Pseudomonadota > Alphaproteobacteria > Hyphomicrobiales > Nitrobacteraceae > Bradyrhizobium > Bradyrhizobium sp. CCBAU 11361. The sequence continues at coordinate 14,304 of NZ_LBJZ01000139.1, read as the reverse complement.
TAAGGCATCCGAATTCTCCCATTTCTCGGATTGGCTCCATGAAACGCACTTCGCGATCCGCTCGGGCGTGAGATGGCCGGTTCGTCCGCATGGAGAGGAATTGCTAGGAGCTGACTCGAAATCCACGCGAAATATAGGGGGCCCGACTTATCTCGTTCCTTTGCGATACTGTTATTGGATCTCCAAAGTCCAGGCTCTCTCACCAGGGACACGTCTTAACGAAGAGCGCACTCGCAAGAATGAGAGCTTCTCTGTTCGATCGACCGATCTCGCCGAATTGTTCGACCCGAGCACCATCGGAGTATACTGGAGCGCGCTCGATTGGAGGGCCTCACGCGCTCGCTGACACTGCCGACCACATGAAAGGTCGATCCAGCACAGGCTTGGAGAGCTGGCGCGCATTAAAATGATCATCTACCGCTGAGTGAGATTGATGGGCAACGCTGCCGGGCTTGACTGTGAACTCGCTCGCAACGAGATGGTGCGCACGCGCTGGAATACCCCGAGTGGTTCTTGGGTCGCACATACGCTCTACCATTGAGTGCGAAGCGCTCGATCGGGTTGTGGGCCGTTCGACTCCAGGCCCGACTGGCTGTCGGGCCGCGCAATAGGGTCGGTCTGAACACAGTAGTTCGTTCCCAAGCCGGATGAGATTGTATTGCAATCGGATTCTTTGCAGCGCGTCGCGCTTGCTGTGTCGCACCAACGCTTCTGCATATTGGCACATTCGGAGTCGGTAGAAATGGTAGCCCATATCCTACTCCCATGTCGCTTTGCGGCATACTTTCCAGTAATTGAGAACGTGCTGTGATCCTACACAGTATTGAGATGCTGGTATTTATTCGTGCAATGTGTTCGGCATCCACGCTTTAATTCTGCTTGCGAGCACTCTTTATCGTTTGATTTCAGCGGTTCGGACCCGTTGTACTTGCGGAGTCACACATTGGCAGATGTTGCTGGTCAGCGCTTCGTCCCAGCGCGAGAGCCGCATGCGAGGCGACAAGGAGCGAGACGCTGAGTCCGGGGGCCTCCCGCGGCTCACAGAGCGCTTGCAGTTGAGAGATCGACGCCTTTCAGCAGGAGGCCCTCCGCAGCGGCGCCACAATCGAGGCATTCTATAATTTCAACAGGCCCGACCGTCGGCTGAACCTCTCGATCACTCGACTTGATGTTGCTGGCACGAATGGTCGCTGGCCGTTCAGCCCGACTATTTTAACTTTGCACGGCGCCGCGATTGCTGGGACCAGAACATACCCCTCGAGCTGACAACGACGATATGCTCACTCAGTTCGGCCAAGCAATCGGTTCGTCCAATAACGTGAGTGAAATGACCTTCTGAGGCTTCTGATCCCATGGCCGGTACAAGCCTTCGCATCTGTCGGGGCCGCAACGCTTGGAGCGCCTGCTTTGGCCCAAGCATGCTTGCTCGATTGAGATCCCCAGGACGCCTTGCCCGACTCCAAGAAACAAAATCAGACAGAAACGCAATGACGGAGCTGCTAGGCGCCGCTCTCCAAGAGCTATGCCTATCCAGTATAGGCGCCGTCACTGTGATTGCACTAAATAGCCACCTGCTGAAGTATCACGTTGTCGATGAGTCGGGTTGAGCCGATGAAGGCAGCAGCACAGAGTGCCGAAGCGCGCCGCAGAGGGCTTTCGGCCGGTTTGAGCGTATCAGCGTCGACCAGCTCAAGGTACTGCAGTCGGTCAACCATCGCCAAATGTCTCTTTGCGATCGCGATGAGGCGATCCGCCTCCCGCTCGCCTGAGCGAAACTCATCGGCTGCCGCGAACAGCCCACGGCTGATGGCGAGAGCTCGCCGACGCTCTTTTGCGCAAAGAAACCGATTGCGACTACTCATTGCGAGGCCGTCCGGCTCCCGCACAGTCGGTACGGTGATGATCTCGATGGGAAGATTGAGATCAGCGACCATCCGGCCGTATGACTGCGCACTGTTGAAGATCCTTTTGTCCGAATAGCGCAATATCCGGCTGCACCATATTGAACAGCTTGCAGACGACGGTTGCGACGCCCCGAAAATGCCCAGGTCTGAAAGTTCCGCACAATGGCTTCGCGAGCTCGCCAGGCTCCGCGAAGGTCTCAAATGGCGGCGGATAGACTTCCTTTGCATCCGGAGCAAAGAGGATTGCGACACCGGTGTCGCGGCACAGTTTCTCATCGCGCGCGAAATCGCGCGGATAGGTGCCGAGATCCTCAGTCGGACCGAACTGAGTTGGATTGACAGATGCTGAGAACGGTGACGTCGCACAGTGCCCGGCTCGCCTCGACGAGCCTAAGGTGGCCGTCGTGAAGGTAACCCACCGTTGGAACAAATCCGACACGCCTACCAGCTTTGCGAGCCTCTGCCAGGACACAACGAAGCCCTGCGACCGCCGTTATTGTTTGCATTTTGTGCCTTGCATCAGGTTGAGCTGGACGGTGTCCAGTTTGCGATCGTGTCGCGAAGGCCATCAGGAAGCCGATAGGACTGCTGGTGGGTCGGGAATGCGGCCTGACGGACATCGGCCGCCCAGTGTGACAGCGCCTGCTGCAGAAGCGCAAAACCATTTGCATAGGCGCGAACGAACTTGGGCCGATGACCTAGAGTCAGGCCCAGAACGTCATGGAATACGAGCACTTGGCCCGAGCAATCGGGGCCCGCTCCAATCCCGATGGTCGGTATTGTCAAAGTTTCCGTCGCGCGCGCGGCGAGTTCGGCCGGCACGCCTTCCAGGACCAGCGCGAAGCAGCCGGCGTCCTGCAGATGGTCAGCGTCATCGAGCAAGCGCAAGGCGTCATCGGTAGTTCTTCCCTGAACCTTGAATCCGCCCATGACATTGACGCTCTGGGGGGTGAGACCGATATGGCCCATTACAGGAATTTCGCAATCGACCAGCGCACGCACCATCCCGGCACGTCTGCTACCGCCCTCGAGTTTCACGGCATCGGCGCCACGCTGCAAAAGACCTCCAGCGTTCCGTATCGTCTCCTCGGGACTGAGGTGAAAGCTGAGAAAGGGCATGTCGGCCACGAGCAAGGCGCGAGGCTTTGTGCGCGCAACCGCCTCCAAATGATGGTTCATCATCGCCATGCTGACCGGCAGCGTGTCATCGAAGCCAAGGCAGACATTGCCAACGCTATCCCCGACGAGAATGATATCGACGACCGGATCAGCGATACGTGCCGTAACCGCGTCGTAAGCTGTGGTCATGGTGATGCGACGCCCCTCCTCCTTCCATCGCTGCAGGACTGGAATCGTGATGGGTTCAACAGGCGCGTCTGAATTGTGGCTCATCCTCAGTTTCCTTGCAGCCCTCATTCCGCAATGAGCACTTCGTAGGTAGGTCGAGAGAAAGCTGTCAATGGCGGGACAAGAGAAGAATACACCTCTCCACAATCGCGGGGAGGGCGCACAAAACTCTCTAATGGTCGCGCAATCATCGGTCAGAATTTTCTCAGTCGCCGGCTCGGCAACGGAACTGCCTTGATCTGGGTTGACGCATACATCAGCGCACCGCTTTGCCAAACCGCTCGAAAGAGCGGCGGAGACGTTCGGCGGCCGCGAAGCAACTTGATGAGAAAACGTCTTCCGCGAAGCGCGCGAATATCGCTTCATTTGCTCGAGTCAAGCGAACGTCCCGAATGATACGGCGCGCTCACGAGCAGCAGAAGAAGAAGCGCCCTGTTGGCCTTATAACGCGCATCGGATCGGGTGGAGCCCTGAACCCGATGTTGACCAATGAGCCTTCGGTCCAGCAGATCGACCATGACCATCGTCGTCATCGCCGCTTCAAATCCACCTCGTAGATCGGAATTCGATCAAACATGCCATCAGCCTCTCAAGCCATAGAACCTCCTCCTGTTGGCATTCGCGCATTCATCGCGCAGCCAATGCTCCTGACGGTCAAGCCGATCCCGATGGCGGCATGCGTACCGATAAGGACGTCGGCAATGTCATCCATATGATCCTGAAACAAGGCAGGCCACCGATCGACGACCCAGCCCTGCCGGATGGCGGTCCGGAGGTCCGCCCGCGCTCGCTCTGCGGTGCAAGCAGTTGACGGCCGCGACGTACGTCTGTCAATGTCGGCGGACGATTGGGTTACTGGAGCGTGGCAGATGCGCAACCGGCCGGCCGGTACAAATACAGACAAAGGAGCAGGATGTCGCCGTCTCGGCGCAGCACCCACCGCGATGGCGATGAGGATTGCTCACGAAGGCTCCCGTTTCGACGCGGGCAGATCCGGCGTCGCAAAAGGTATCAAGGCTAGCAAGGACCAGAAGAAATAGAAGGATGCGACCCTTTCATAGGGCGCGATCGACTGACCGCGTCGGATGATAGCTTTGCCGCAGCGCGCTTCTTCATCCTGTAAGCATTGAAATCGATGATTGTTACCGAGCTTTCTCCCATTTGATTCGTTCCTGCCACTCTTGAAACTGCCCCGCTTGGTTCGATGATTGTTGCAGAACTATTCTCCCGACACCTATCTGCCGAGAGCACGGTCGGCTGCAGCCAGTCGGATACCACGCATCAAGCTGTTCGCAACCAGCGAAGCCACTTGTGGTCGGTCTCCCGCCGCGCCTTGAAGCGGTCGACGCATTTCCTGGAGCAAAGCGCCGTTTGCCAGCAGTAGTAGCGGATAAGCCCAAACCTTCCGCCACATACAGCGCAGCACCTAGCTGAACCGTGCTGGGAAGCATGATAGTCGTTGCGCATTGTCGCCTCCTGTCGGCGTTATGTGGATATCTTCATGCATTGTCGATTCCGCAGCACCGCGCTCGCACACGTCAAAGTGCGGCGTCGCCAATTCCGATTCTCGCGGCATGTACGGACTGCCAGGCGCCAGACTGTGACTCTGATGTACGCCTTCTTCGCGAAGCGCCGCACTCTATTCGAGCGCGCCCCCGCAGAGAATTTCTTACTGTAAGAGAGAATTTAATCTTGATTGAAGCAATCAGCAGCACCTAAACGATTAAATCCTGCGTCTTTTTGCCTATCTTTGACGATCTTCAACTGGCCAGGCGACGGCGATCGTTAGCGGCCCCGCCCGGTCTCGTGCAGCCGCATTGTCACCACGCTACGCGCGGAAACGTCCAGCGATCTCGTAATCGCGAGGAAGGAACGTCTCAGCCGATCCGGCCTTGTAAGGGGAGCACCTTTAGGTCGTGCTGGCCAACAGGTATGGGAGCGCGATTAGGGCGCGTGCGGTTGCGCGGTATGTCAGGTATTGTCTCAGATCTTTCGGGGAGCTGCCGGTGCGCGCCACCCAAATCGCCTCCTCAAGCGAGCGCATCGGCCGCATCACCAATCGCGGCATAGATTTCATCAAGATCGGCTGCCGTAACGCATTAGGGCGGCATCACATAGATCGTATTGCCGAGCGGGCGCAGTAACAGATTTCGGTCCCTGAAAAATGCCTGAAGCTTCGGACCGATGGCCGCGAGATAATCGTTTGTTTTGAGATCGAGCGCTGTGATGGTTCCGGTCCGGCGGACGTTTGCAAAACGCGGATCGGCGCGGAATGGCTGGATTGCCTGTTCTTGCATGGTGGCGACCGAGGCCAGGCGCTGGTAAGTTTCCTGATCCTGCCAGAGATCGAGATTGGCCTTTGCCGCGGCGCAGGCCACCGGATTGGCCGTATATGAACTCGAATGAAAGAAGGTCCGCGTACGATCTTTCGAATAGTATGCGTCGAAAATCTCCGCACGGCAGAGCGTCACCGCGAGCGGAAGCGCCCCTCCCGTGAGGCCTTTCGAATAGCGGGCGATATCGGGCGTGACCTCGGCCTGCTCGCAGGCAAACAGTGTTCCGGTGCGGCCCCAGCCTGTCATGACCTCGTCGGCAATGAACAGGACGTCTGAGGCCTCGCAGATTTGCTTCATCTTCTTGAGCATCCAGGCCGGGTACATCAGCATCCCGCCCGCGCCCAATATCAGAGGCTCCACAATGAAGGCGGCGGGCCTTTCGTTTCGACATGCACGCTCGAGCTCATCGAGCGTTGCCTGCTCACGGTCTCTCGCGGGAAACGGGATTGAGAGAACTTCGAACAGCAGCGGCCCATACGCCGCGTTGAAGACGCCACGGGCGCCAACCGACATCGCCCCTATCGTATCACCGTGGTAGGAATGTTGCATCATGACGATGCGCGTTCGCTGCTCGCCGATATTGCGCCAGTAGCCGAGCGCCATCTTCAGAGCGACTTCCACGCTGGTCGAGCCCCTGTCAGAGAAGAAGACATGGTCAAGTCCACGGGGCGCAAGTTTCAGGAGCTGCCCCGCAACCTTTTCGGCCGAATCGTGGGTGTAGCCAGCGAAGATGACCTGATTTACCTTGCCTGCCTGTCCTGGATAGCGCGCTGACAATCCGGGGATGGCAATGCCCGTGGGTCACGACCCACCAGGACGAGATTGCATCCAGGATACGGCGACCGTCCGAGGTATAGAGATAAGCACCACTACGACGTACGACCTCGATCATCTCGTCTTGAAGCGCATGTTGCGTGAACGGATGCCAGATCGCCGATCTCTTCTTTGGCATCACAGGTTCAGGAAATTATTGCGGACAAACGCATCTTTGAAGACGGCGTGGAGCGTTTCTGGCGTGAGAGGAGAGAGCCAGGGCAATCGCCCCAACCAGCGCACTCGCCCGATGTCACAGATTGCGCTTTCAGTCTCAGGATTTCGTTCACCGATGAATGCAACTCCAAGAATACTGATGTGGCGCTTCCGCAGGGCCTCTACCGATAGCAGCGAATGATTAATGGTACCCAGTGCCGTCCTCGCGCATAGCACCACAGGAAGCTGCCATCGCTCGAAGACCTCAATGAGAAGTGCGCCCCGCGTCAGGGGCACCATCAGCCCGCCGGCCCCCTCGATCACGAGCGGCCGCTCGCCGGTGTCCGGCAGATGAAGCGAATCCACATCAATACGCTTTTCGTCGAGTTCCGCGGAATGATGTGGCGAAGAGGGCGTTCGCAGACGGTAAAGCTCCGGGATCACCCGATCGCTTGATAGACCTCCCAGCCGTACGACGAGCTGGGTGTCGGTCTCACCTTCGAGGCCAGCCTGGATCGGTTTCCAGTAGTTTGCCCCGAGCAGATGAGCGAGGCCTGCGGAAAAGACCGTTTTTCCAATCCCGGTATCGGTACCGGTCACCACGATCCGCCGGCTCATCGAAGCCAGCCCTTCGTCTCCTCAGCGAGCGCATCTAGCATTGCACGCACGTCATCCTCCCCGACGTTGAGTGTCACTGAAATTCGCAAACGGGCCGTGCCCACCGGTACGGTTGGCGGCCGAATCCCGCGGATATCGAAGCCGCGAGCCTGCAATGCCGAGGCGAGTTGCATCGCGCGCGCATTGTCGCCAACAATATACGGCACGATCTGGGTGTCCGAAGGACTCCGAAGACCGCGCAAACCGATCTCCCGATGGGTAAACGCGACCAGGCTAGCCAAACGCTGCTGACGCTCGGGCTCTTCCTGCAGGATTGAAAGCGCCTCCCGCACAGCTACAGCCATCAATGGTGACGGTGCGGTGGCGAAGATGAACGGACGACAGCGATTGACCATGAAATCGCGCAGCGCACTGGCAGCCGTAACAATCGCGCCGACGGCCCCAAGCGCCTTGCCGCAAGTATGAACGGCCAACAGATTTCCGCGTCGCTCATAGGCCGCGGTGAGCCCGCGTCCCTGCTCGCCGTAGACGCCTGTTGCGTGAGCCTCGTCGACCATCAGGAACGCATCGTATCTGTCCGCAAGCGCGACCAGCTCTCCGAGGGGAGCAAAATCGCCATCCATGCTGTAGACACTTTCGACCACGATCCAGACGCGGCCCACTCCGCCGCTGGTTCGCCAGTCACGGATCGTGCTTTCGATCGACTGGGGATCATTGTGCTCGCTTATCCGAACGTCGGCCCGGCCGGCTCGCGCGCCTTCATGAATGCTTGCGTGCACGAGAGAATCGAGAACAAGCAGGTCGCCCCGCTGTGGCAGCGTTGTCAGGACGGCAAAATTTGCGACGTAACCGCTGCTGAAAAAAAGCGCTGCATCGGCGCTGAAGAATTGTGCCGCTTGTGCCTCGAGACGTTCGTGCTCCTCGCAATTGCCGCGCAGAAGCCTCGAACCGCCAGCTCCGATCGGCGTGCCGTCATGCAGGGCGGCCACGATAGCCTTCTTCATGCGCGGCGCGCTCGCGAGCGCCAGATAATCGTTTGAAGTGAAATCTATTCCCACGCGCGGCTTGAGGCCGCGCAGCCGGTGGTCATCCTTCAGTGCATGCAAGGCTGCGACATAGTTGCGAAATCTGGTCGCGTGCTTTGAATCCATTCGTCATTCTCAAGTAGCGATCCATCTCGCAAGAGGTTCTTGCGGCGCGATGGTCTGGGGCTTCAGCAACGGTCTTTTTGGCTGTTAACTTCGCAAGATGCGATTTTCCCGGTCGACCAGGACAACGCGTGTTTTGAGAGTTTAGCTTCCACCTGGTCGAAGCAGCATAAGCTTTTGTCTTCGGGCGTTGCGAGCCGCGCGGCCGCACCGTTCAAGTTTATTGTGCCAGATCCAGGAGGGGCTTCAACAAAAGAGGTGGCGAAGCGCGCTCCAGTTTTCATATCGTAGATCTCGACGCGCTCATTGATTAGAAACCCTGTCGCATCGAGCAGCGCACGACCAATCCACATCGAGCCTTCACCGAGCAAATCAGTCTCCATCACCGACGCGCGATGAATTTTGCCGTTCATCACCGTAACTTTCATTCCCCACCTAAGCCGGGTTCTGCGGAGAGCGCGCTCGCAGCTCCGCTCCACTCAGGCAAGCCCGGATGTGATGCCGAGCCGCTCCAGCAAATTCTTGTCGCGGTCTCGCACCGGGTTTTTGGTCGTCAACAGCACATCGCCGATGAAGATCGAATTTGCGCCGGCCAGAAAGCAAAGTGCTTGCAGTTCGTCCGTCATATACTGCCGTCCGGCCGACAACCGCACCACGCTCTTCGGCATCATGATCCGGGCCGTCGCGACCAGGCGCACCAGCGCGATCGGGTCCGGGCGCTCGGCGGTTTCATTGACCGGCACGCCTTGGACCTCGTTCCAGAGATTGATCGGCACACTTTCCGGATGTCGGGGGAGATTGGCGAGAAGCACGAGCATGCCGAGGCGATCCTCGACGCGCTCGCCCATACCAACAATTCCACCGCAACAGACCTTGATGCCGGCCTCGCGCACATGCGCAAGCGTCTCGATGCGATCCTGCAAGGTCCGCGTTGTGATGATTTTTCCGTAGAATTCGGGCGAGGAGTCGATGTTGTGATTGTAGAAATCGAGCCCGGCATCAGCGAGCTGCGCGGCCAGCTTCGGCGTGAGCATGCCGAGCGTGACGCACGTCTCCATGCCAATCCCCTTAACTGCCGTGATCATGCTGCATATCTGATCAAGATCCCGGTCTTTCGGGCTGCGCCAGGCGGCAGCCATGCAGAAGCGAGCCGCGCCGGCATACTTGGCGCGCTGTGCGGTGGCGACCACATCGGCTTGATTCATCAGACGAGTGGCCTTGAGGCCAGTGTCGTAATGCGCGCTTTGCGAGCAGTAGCCGCAGTCTTCCGGGCACCAACCGGTTTTGATGCTGAGCAGGCTTGCGGTTTCGACGCGGTTTGGATCGAAGTTGTCGCGATGAATGCTCTGCGCCTGAAACGTCAGGTCGGCAAATGGCAAGCGATAAAGCGCCTCGGCGCCCACACGATTCCAGTCGCTACGAGCTGACGCCCTGCTCCCGCCCACCTCTACACCAGCAGCCATAAGACTTCCACGCCCACGAGCCGATTGACAACTATCGTCCAACGAGGGCCCCGAGTGGCTTGTGGTGTCCGCCACCGCCCAGCTGGCGCTCACCAAAAAATGTATGGCTCCTTCGACATCCAAAATCCGCGAAAACTGGCGCCTGACTGAAGAAATCCTGCAATATTTGGACACCTCATACAACTAGGCGCGGCTCGCGTAAACCGCCGAGGTCGAACGCGACAGCCGTTGCAGCAGGCTCGATCCCAAGCTAGGTATGCGACCTCCTTGCGTCATTGCACCGCTGACGCGCTTGTCACGCTAGAAGACCTCAACGAGCTGATCCACGAGTTCATCGACGTCTATCACTACCGTCCGCACGATGGCATCAACGCCATCCCCGCACGCGCCTGGAAGGAAGGCCTCGCGATCCAGCGCCGCAACTGGATCAAGGACGTCGCCGCGCTCGACCACGTCCTCGGTCGCGTCGAGACGGCGACCATTTCCGGCAACGGTATCAAGTTCAAGAACATGCGCTGGCACGACGAGACCGTTACTTCGGCTCTCCTGAACGATCTCGTCCGCCTCGAAGCGAAGCGGTCGCAGGATCCACGCACCTTCGGTCAGGCGCGCGCGCGTGTGATCGTGAAGTGGAATCCGGCCGACGCCTCCAGCATCAGCGTCTGGAATCGCGGCAAGCCGCCCCTCCCGTTTGAGCGCTTGAACTCTTTCCACCACTTCTGTTATGCGGGCCGACTCTAGCTCGTATGGGCGCCCCATTCTCTCCCTGATATTACCGTAGATCGACGCAGTCTTTGCTACGTGCGGCCCGGCTCCGACGATCGTTTCTGCAAACTCACACTCCGGATGAATCGCCGCAAAGAGCCCGCAGGCTTGCCGCAGACGGAGCAGGTCCCCATCGCTCGCCCCTCTCTCGCTCGACTTATCGGCGCATCAAAGTTTACTTGCGGCGGTTGTACGGTGATTCGTCGGACTGAGCGATATGCCCTCAGCCGAGGCTTTGCCATAGATGGACGCATCCGTACGACCGAGCTTGAATCCAATGACTCGGGTGGGCGTGTTGCCCTTCGCCATTTGTCTCAGCTGTTGGACATCCTTTGGGGTCCAAGACTTGCCGCTATTGCGAGTGGATTGGCCGTGCGTCGCCCCTTCAGTGGCGCGGCGTGCGGTGCCGAAATGCCCGTTGTTGGGGTTGTAATTCCCGCTAGTACCGTAGTTGTCTCGCTGGGTGCCATTAGGATTAGCCACCGTATAGGGCTGCACGTAAGTCCATTGCTCCGCGTGTAGCCTGACACCGCGTGATTATTTGGGTTCGAGCCGGTTCCCAAGTATTGAGCTTAAGCCACGCTGGCTGCGCCCGCAAACACTCCACTTCCTGCAGCGGATTGAGATGGACGATGAGTCCGTCGGCCTCCAGCGCATCCACCGCCCGGCGCGCCAGGTCCAGGCCGTCGGCCTCGCGCAGTTGCGCGGCGCCGATATTGGCCAGCAAGGGAATGTCTGGGGCCAGGCGGCGCAGCGCGCGCGTCAGCCCCTGGGAGTTACGGGATTGCAGGCTCACGCGCTGCGAACCGACGCACATGGCGATCCCCAAGGCTTGCGCTGCCTCGCTCAGATGCCGGTTGATGGCCTCGGCGGGTGGCATGCCGCCGGTCATGGAGATAATCGGCAGCGGCGCGCATGGTTTTGCCCAGCAGCGAGGCGCGCAGGCCGATATGCGTCAGGTCCAACTCGGGCAATGCGCAGTGTTCGAACCGGATGTACTCCCAGTCGGCGGCGACCGTGGCCGGCGCCGTTCGCCGATCCAGCACGAGATCCCGATGGTCGTCCTTGCGTCGGCTCAGGGCGGTGTCGCTCATGCTCGCTCCATCCGTCGCATCGGGCGACGGCGTTGCGTCGGATCGGACCGACGGCAGCGCGCGCACGCCGCCACCTCCCGCGCGTTCAGGCCGGCGCACGCTGGCCTCCTCCCGCAGCGTCGCTGCGGTAGCGGCTGGTCGAAGTCTGGTAGTACTGCGCGCGGATTGCCGCCATGGCCTCGATCAATGGTCCCCACGGCGCGGGAAAACGTTCTTCCGCCATCACCCGGTGCAGCATGCGCGTATGGCCGGCCAGCTCGTCGTTGAGGAACTCCACCACAGGCATAGCCGGATAGCGCTGCAGCAGCAGGATCGCCGCGTTGTCGGCCTCACCGGCCGACCTGTCCTTGTCGCGTCCATGCAGATCGTTCTGCAGGCGCCCTATCGCGGAGATGAGCCGCAGGACCTGGCGAAACGCCGGACGCGCGCGCAAGGTCGCCATGTCCAGCCCCCACAGCAACGACAGGCAACAGAACACGTTCGTGTAGGCGATCGAATCGATGCCGTTGTGCAGGTACTCGGCGTAGGACCAGCGTTCCGCCCCTGCCGCCTGCGCGTGTCCGGCGCGCAGCGCCGCGCAGTAGCACCGGGTATCGTCGAGAAGCTGAGCATAGTCGCGACGATCGTAGGCGAGCGCGGCCAGCGAAGCGCGCAGCACAGCGCAGCCCTCGAATCCGGGGAGCGCGCACGGCACGCCCTGCCCCAGCGCCTGCTCCACCGCGGCGAGCTGCTCCGGCGCGATCAGGCCAAGGTCGTTGCAATCGTCGAGCCAGAACAGCAGCGCCAGTTCGCGATAGAACGCCACGATCAGCGTTTCGTCCTGCGGATCGCGGCCGGTGCGGGCGCTGGTGTCGCGCAGGCTCGGGTGGATGCGCTGCAGGATGTACTGGCCGCCTCTGACCGCTTCCACGGCATGCTCGTCGGCGAACCCGGACAGGGAACGCCCCCACTCCAGCACCTGCTGCAGCGCGCGTTCGGTCTGGATCATGGCGCCGCTCCTGCTCCCTCGGCCAGGACGCGCCGCCCCCAACGAAGCGCTAGCCACAACCCGGCGAGTTCGGCCACGCGCACGACCCGGGTGGGGCAATACAGTTCCTTGCCGATCCACAGCGGCGTCTGCGGCAATGCATGCGCCGCATGGCGGGCGAGCATCCACTCCAGCGCACGCGCCACCGCCTGCGCGATGCGCCGGCGCCCTGTCGGCTCTTCGCTCCCGTCCATCACGTGCAACGCGAACAGCGCATAGGCGGTTTCCTCGAATGTGGACGCGCGACCGGCGCCCCAGCCGCCGTCGTCGCGCTGCGACTGCAGCAGCGCCGCCAGCGCACGCTCGTCGCGCCACTGGGGCTTGCCTTGCGCCAGCGCAGCGACCGCATGCGCGGTGGGATACAGCCACGAAACGTGCCATTTTTCGTTGTCCCATAGACCGTGCGGGTTGCGATTGCCCTCGACGTAGGCGCTGGTGCCGGCGGCGGGCTTTCCCAACAGTCGCAATGCATGCAGGGCATGGATGTTGGTCGACACCGAGGCATTGCGCTCGCCGGGGAAGGTGACGAACAGCTCGCCGATTTCGAAATGGCGCAACGCATCGACCGCCGGGTCGCGGCCTGCAAGGTGCAGGACGCACAACGCAACCGCGGTGTCGTCCGCATCGGCCGCGAAGTGCAAGGCCGGGCCCAAACCGCGCACTCCCAGGCGGGCGTCGAGCTGCGCGACGATCACGCGCACCGCCTCGGCGAGCGCGGGATGCGCGAACAGCCCGGCTAGATGCAGGGTGTACAGCGACCAACATGGCTCGAACACATTGATCGGCCAGACGTTGGGAATGACACCTTCGATGCCGCTGCGCGTCGCCCGCGATGCCGCCTGCAGATAAGCGTCGGCGCGCCCGACCTGCGGCGTGCTCCCCTGTGTCACGGCGTGCGCACGCCACGCGGCGGTGGCCGCCGGACTGATGCCGATGCTGCCGTGGTCATCCGGGCATGCGGTGGTCGGCGACGTCCCCCAGGCTTCCCAGGAGTGCAGCAAGGGATGGCCGCTCGGCAACGCCTGCATCGCCCCCAGCTTGACTAGGCATGCTTGCCGCAACGGCAACAGCGCCGGGTGACGCGGAAACGCCACGCCGCCCACCAAGGATGCGACCTCGCCGCAAAACTGCGGCAGGATCAGCTCCGCGCCGATCGGCGCGTCTTCCGGCACCGCATGCGCGTAGGGATCGGGCTGGCGCTGGAGGAACCGGGTTGCAGCCTGGACTGCGTCGGCAGCGCCGGGAAGAGGATCGGCACGCTGCAATGCCAGCAACGCCGCCCACGTGGGCGCATGGCGGAACAGCGGGAAGTCCGCGCTTCCCCATCCGCCATCGGCCTGTTGCTGCGCGATGAGCCACGCATATGCGTCCTGCCGACCGGTGACGCTGCCGTGGAACTGCAGAGCTCGCGCCGTGTCGTAGACGGACGGACCGACGCTGCCGCCATCGCTCATCTCGCTCAGCAGGTGGCGCAATTCGGAAAGGATCTGTTCGGACAGCGCGTTCACGCGCAATGTTCCTTCTGCAGACGGTTGACTAGAACCAGGATTGGGCAGACGCCGCGCACGTCGCCGCAGGCCCCGTCGCGGCCCGGCGCATGGGCAGGGCCGGACGGCCGCCCAGCGCCGGCGCG
>NZ_LBJZ01000138.1:0-18583 GCF_028128935.1 Bradyrhizobium sp. CCBAU 11361 | reverse complement strand
ATGCGATGCGACTACTTCGAGGTCAGGAAGACGCACGCCCAGACCGACGGGACGTCGAGTCTATAATGAGGCAGAACACGACGCGCTCGTGCTCCTTTGGGAGGCGTCAGACCGGATCTGCGGGAAGCGGCTGAAGGCGTTAATGCCTGCGCTGATTGAGGCGATGGAACGGCACGGCCACCTCGACCTTGCCCCCGAGATCCGCGCCAAACTTTTGGCGATGAGCGCTGCGACGATCGACCGCGCCTTGGTGCGGATCCGAAAGAATTAGGTCGCAAGCGCCGGCGGCATGCGACGCACTCGTTGCGTCGCAGTGTTCCAATACGGACGTCGGCAGATTGCAATGATCCGGCGCCGGGATTCGTCGAGGCCGACCTTGTAGCGCATAGCGGTCCATCTGCGCGCGGCAGCTTCATCCAGACCCTCGTGCTCACCGACATTGCTACCGGCTGGACGGAGTGCGCTCCTCTGATCGTGCGCGAACAGACGCTGTTGAGCACCGTGCTGACGGAATTGCGCAAGCAATTGCCTTTTGCGCTGCTCGGCCTCGATACTGACAATGATACCGTGTTCATGAACGAGACGCTGAAAGCCTACTGCGAGGCGGCCAACATCGTCTTCACGCGTTGCCGGCCCTACCGAAAGAATGACCAAGCGTTCATCGAGCAGAAGAACGGCGCCGTCGTGCGCAGGATGGTCGGCTATCGTCGGTTCGAGGGCCTGGAAGCGGCCAAGCTGCTGGCCGAACGCTATCGATCGGCGCGGCTGCTCGTGAACTTCTTCCAGCCCTCGTTCAAATTGATAGCCAAGCAGCGCGACGGGGCGCGTGTGCGCAAGACATACAGCGCGCCGGCAAGACCACACCAGCGCTTAGCCGCCGATGCCCGAACGCCCGACGCGGTTCGCACCCCTCTCCAACATATCTATGCCGCTCTCGACCCGGTCGCGTTGTTGCGCGATATCCGCGGCGCGCAGGAACGCCTCGCGGCGCTTGCGGATACCCAGCCAATCGTCAGTCCTGCTGCAGCATCGCAATCGATTGATCTCTTTCTGGCAAGTCTACGAACCGCCTGGAAGGACGGAGCTATGCGACCGACGGATCGGCCAATCGTGAAAGCGAAGAGAGGCCGGCGCCGTCCCGACCCGCTCATCAGGGCAACGCCAGATTTGCGAAAATGGTTTGAAGTCGAACCCTGGCGGACTGGCAGCGAACTGCCCTCCCGGTTGCAGGTGGAATATCCTGGAGCCTATCCGAACAAGCTTCTTCGAACGCTTCA
The DNA here is from genome assembly GCF_028128935.1 of Bradyrhizobium sp. CCBAU 11361. Lineage (NCBI taxonomy): Bacteria > Pseudomonadati > Pseudomonadota > Alphaproteobacteria > Hyphomicrobiales > Nitrobacteraceae > Bradyrhizobium > Bradyrhizobium sp. CCBAU 11361. Next base: position 17,306 of record NZ_LBJZ01000138.1, on the reverse strand, counting down.
ACGTCGACTTAAATCTTGGAGCAACGAGCAAGCGAACGCGTTACTGTTCGTTCCTACGGAGGAAACGTTTCCGGGGTATGAGGTCACAACACCCCAATGCTGTGCCAGGTGCCAGCGGAGGAGGCCGGGCGCTCCGAAACCCCGGCCATCTCCGCACCCGGCCTCCTCCTCAACCCAAGCCGGGAGCAAAATAAATGAGGCAGCCGATCTCACTCGGGAGCATCGATATGTGAGGCAATACGTCTTCCCACCGAGATCGTCGCGCTATAGCTGCGGCACATCGCGCCCGACATGCGCGTCACGAACGTCTCTCACGTGACCGAGGACGATGTGGCCAGGGCCGAGGCATCGGTGCGGAACCAGGAAGCGGCGGAATTTCCGGACTATTTGGCAGCGCGCTGGCAACCATGGGAAAGCGTGGTGTCGCACCCGAAGACAATGCTGAAATGCAGGAGCGGCTCGTCGACGCGATGGGCGTACAGTTTCAAACCCGCTTGGACGGGCGACTGGCCGAGCATGGTCTGACAGGCGATGCCGATGCCGAGTGGGTGCTCGGCGCCCAGATACGCAACGAGATCGCCCGCGAGATCAAAAGCGCGGTCATGCACCAGGTGCTCGGGAAACTCGGCCTTGAGCTATGAGCGCCCTCGGACTGAAGGGCCCGACGATCCGCTTAGCCGGTCACAAGGTCAAGACAGTCATCGATCCTTTCGAGGACGGGCGTGTCTGCATGAAGCCATTCGGCGAATGAGCTGCCGTCAACTGCCGGTCGCGCGGTCCGTGCGGACGATCACGGTAAAGATGCGCGATCAAAGCGAAGATTCGTATACCGCAATTCATGCGTTCGCGTCCCGCGGCGGCCATTGAAGTCATTGGTCAACGACACATTCATAGGCCGGACGAATAGATGGCGAGCAGACCGAAATCTCAAGTGGCTCTTGTGAAACGTAGGCTATCGATATCCGTCCCCCGCGATCGATAGGACCCTCGCAGCATCATACTCGAATCCAGATCGCGAAACATGCTGTAATTCCGTCGGATCCATTGATGCAGCTCGGTAGACCAGTCCTTCTCGTTGCGCAGATATCCAGTGAAGGAAAAGCTAAGCCGGTCTATATATCTCTTGAGGAACAGCGAAAGTGCGGGAATCCGAAGCACCCGCTCGCCATCCATCGCTTCAGGTAATCCGCCGCGTAGCACGAATTCATTGTGGACGGTGACCAGCGACGCCGGCGGAATTCGCCGCCGCAGCATTTCATAACCGCGAAAGGAGATACGGTCAGCGCTCGCGACGAAGAGGATGATAGGAACGACATAGCAGCGCGCCGTCTCCTTCATGAAGCCGATCTCCTCGCACATCTTGAAGAATTCGTCGAAGGCGTGAAAGCCGAGATCGATTACCTTGGGTACCCGATCGTGGATGATAAGAGGATCCATCAGCTGCATCTTGCCGTAAGTGTCGATCACATCCGCGGTCTCCGTGATGTTGGGGAGGTAGTCGAGCAATGACGGCTCTTTCAAGTTGACATCAAAGGACAGCGCTGTGCCGTTTTTCAGCAGCAAGAACTCGCTCATGGCCCGAGCGATGAGGGTTTTACCGACCTGCGGGCTAGGAGAGCAGATGATGTAGATGGGGGTCGCTAACATAGCCAGCAGATCAATTTCGTTCCGTACGTGGGCCCGATCTGAGCCCACCGAATGTGCGACTACTTCTCGCCGGCCCGGGTGCTAGACTTGGCGCCGGCCAATTCCGTCAAGTTGATGCGATCAAATTCGCTCCAGACATTTGCCAGCCAGTGCCGGACATAGCCGCGCAGCACGAAGGAGTTGTTCGCGGGCTCATCGTTCCTCCCCTTGTTTGCGACGAAGTCTATGAATGGGACGGATGCGACTTCCACCTGCTCATAAGCCATCTCGTTAAGCTTCGGTATGACCAACTCAGTCGCATGTTTGATGCGGTGAAAATAGGAATTATAGGTCGCTTGATCCCACTGGAAGAATTGAGTGTCGTTGATGAAGTTCTTGACCAGGTAGTACTTTGCGCCGCTCATGAAGGTCGCGGTTTCCGCGATCTCGTCTAGCGAAGCGATGGATGATCCCAGGATATGGAACACGGCAAATGTGATCTGGCCAGACCGTGCCGAGTCCAGAAATCCGATGTCGCGCAAGGAAGCCAACGCAGAGGACAGTAAGCCTGCGCGAGCATCGATGACAGTGACGGACAGCCCTGAGTTCAGGGTATCGAAGATTTTCATCTGGTCCGCCGTCGTCGTCATGTCGACGATCTGGGTGATCTCGGGATAAAATCGCCTCAGCGTTCCCCGCGGCGACTCCGTGTCGAATGCGCGTGTTTGCACGTTGTTTACGCTGAAGTAGTCCAGTAGCGTTCGTGATACGGTCGTCTTGCCGACTCCTCCCTTGTCCGCACCTACCACAATTACAACTGGCTTCACCATGAAAACATCTCCTGAGACACTCGCTGTTGCCGCGCGCAAAGTGCGCAATCGGCGCGTCTCTGCTTTGGGTGTGAACATGGCAGAAAGAAGGGGCAATGAACCTTCGATGCGAGAGCTCTGTAACCGACGAACGTTTTCAACATTAAGCGAGTGACGTCGTGTGACGATGCGGGCCCGAGAATGGGTAGTAATCACTTGTACCGGTGATCTACGTGAGGCTTGTGGACAGCTGGAATGCGCGCCGCCAAGAATCAACTGCCTGCCTGTGGTGATCGTTGCATTGCCATAGGTTATCTATCGACGCCGTCGCTGCCGCTTCTAATTTACATGAAGCGACCGAATCTTACGTAGCGTCAGATTGCGAGCTCGATGAAAGCGCAAATCGAGGCGGTCTCGAGCGGCCACATGGTAACTGCCCAACGAGCGAATATCTCCGCGAGCTAAGGCGGGTGGCTAGACGCACTCTGCGCGCAAGAGCGAGGCGCTTGCTAAGCGCCTGGGCTGCTAGAAAGTTAATTGGGGGGCGCCTTCGGGGCGGCGTCTAGCTGCTCGGCGCCTGGCGGGAGTGTGGTCCTTTGTTCTTCCATTTGTCCTTGTGCTTGGTGGAATCAAGCACCATCATCGAGTCACTTACCTCAAGAAAGCCCAACGCTGCTGCGCGGGCTTTCGCTTCCGGATTGGAAGAGTGGGAGAGAACGAGCGGTTCGTGCCGTCGATCCGGAGCTGATGTTCAAGCAAGATATCGCCCGCGTTATCGACAAGCGGATGAGTAACCCGGAAAGCTATTGTTGAGGTGATTTCATCTCGCCCAGGAAATTTTTCGCGCCAATCATTGTTGCCCTAGAACAGCTCACTCATGCGACTTCCGGGTTCCGTTCTCAGGAGCCCGACGCTCTTGTTCCCAAGCTGATAGCTGAAATATCGCGCTTTCTCCGAAATTGACTTCATGCCGAAGCGAAACGCAACGTCCGCTGTGCGTTGAGCCTTTCGGGACACCCAGCTAGAGTATCGCTGCGGATTAGCAGCAATATCCTCTATGTCTCCTCCATAAAACTCTGCCAGCTTGTGCTCGAATGAAGATCTAGAGATCTCAACCGGTGGCTCGTCAACCAGCGCGTATGGCGGGACTGCCGTCGAAGATGGATCAGAGGAGAAACTCGATGGCGCCGAATTCAGGGTAGAGAATATATCCGCGAACCTTTGGCTATCCGCGTTATCCGCGTAGGCGTACGGGTCGCGCTCATTCTCACTTCATCGGGCTCGGAAGCACGTTGGGTATTGGATAAATTGTTGGTACGCTGAAACATGACACTTCCTATTTGTATCGACGACATGAGGGTCGCGGGGGCTGCCGCCGATTGAGATTCCGCGCTCATAGTAAGCCTAGCTGTCGGCAAGCTGACAGCTAGGCCTCAAGACTTCGCCATTCCGATCCGCTCTTGTTCGCTGCGCTATCTCGAACGAGCCAATGCGTGCCGGCCGTCCGCCTGCGGTGCTGGGTCGGCGTCGTCGACCTCCCTCTTGCCTTCAAGGGCGAGGGACAGTTTGAAATTGTTGCGCAGCATCCGGTTTGCGGGTTCCGCTGCGAGAGCGTGGCGGTATAGTTCTTGGGCCTCCTGATGTCGGCCCTCGTGATCGAGAACAACTGCTTTGGCATTCAATGCGCGCAGGTCGCCAGGGGCTGCCAATAAGACGCCGTCGAGCAACTCTAGCGCATCATTCGGACAGTTGCGTGCCAGCAGGGCTCGCGCAAGAGGAATCGCCGCATCGATGTTGTTCGGCTGTTGCTTCAATGTATCGCGCAGAGCCCCTTCATCAGGATCCCGGCTGAGGGTGTACGAAATGCGCTGGCGCACGGCAGGGTCAATCTCTTTGCTGCCTGCGAGGTCTGATGTGAACGTCTGCTGCGGTGAAACACCCGATCTATCCGAGATAGCGCAACCCGCGAGCAGCACAACGGCGAGCATTGCGAGCAGAGCTGGCCACGCCCCCGGAAGAATGGAGCACAAGCGCCTCCGGTCCCTGATCTCATTTGAATTCATAGGCTTTCTCATGACGCGCTGCTGTAAACTGTTAACCCGCAGCGGGAAGGAGCCCGCCACGTTCCGGGGAAGGGACCCTGTCCTTGGAAGCTGGAAGCTTAATGGATCCAATCGGTTGAACCGTGAAATCCGCGGCGAGATCTTGATAGGATAGGACGGGCAGGTCGATCCCGTTGCGCGTGAGAAAGCCACGCACGAAACGCCGGATGTCCATCGATCCAAGAATGACAGGCTGACTCTTACTTTGTGCGATGGTCGAATGGATGTGACGGAATTGTGCAAGCAGCTTCTCGCTCTGCCATTCATCCAAAACGAGGTATGGGCCGACAGCAGTTTCGCGCACCGCGCCGCGCACAATTTCCTCGCTCTCGCGCTCAATGATAAAGGCGGCCACAACACGATGAGTATTAGCATAGCGAAAGCAGATCTGCCGCTTCAGAGTAGCACGAACATATTCAGTGAGCAGGACGGCGTTTTGCTCGCGTTCGCTCCACTCTGCCAGCGCCTCCAGGAGCAAGCGGGTGTTGCGGATGGGGATGCCCTCATCGAGCAGCCGGCGCAGGACCTCGGCGATCCGAGGGACGGTGGCCGTACGCAGCACCTCCTTCACCAAGTCGGGGTATTCCTGTTCCATCCGGGCGAGCAATTGGCGGGTCTCCTGGATGCCGACCAGGCGCTGTGCATAGCGTGTCAATGTGGAATGGAGACGTAAGGCAAGAATCTCGCTCGGTCGGTGATATCCGATGCCGGCTGCTTTGAGAGCGGCTGCATGCCGTTCTTCGATCCAGACCCGATTTGTCTCCGGGTCTTGCCGAAAGGGGAGGCCGCTCAATTCGATGTTTGCCAAATCGTCATTGAGCACCAGTTGGGTCGGATCGATCACATCGCGTTCAACTGGCACACTGTCGACATCCACCCTGAATTGCGACGCGGACAAGTTCTGCCCAATCTGGGCCGGTATGCGCGGAACGGTGATGCCAAGATCCGCCGATACCAGTGTTGAAACACGCGCAATGCACTGTTCCAGCTCGTCTTTGTCAATCGAATGCGTCAGGTTCGGTGCAAGAAATAAAGCAATCGGAAGTGCTTCCGCATGCACGGCTTGCTTCTGAGGCGGCGCAGGGGCCGGCGCCGAAGCGACGCCGTCAGCGCCTGTCTTAACGGCAGCCTTGTCAGCTTTCGCGCCGACCTTGATATAGCTTGCCGCAGCAAAAAGAACAGCCAGGGTGACGAACGGCGGCAAAGGGAAGCCTGGAACGAGCCCCATGAATACCATAACGCAGGCGGCTAATCTAAGCGCTTGCGTGCTCGCGGTGAGTTGGTGAACGATATCGGCGCCGAGTTTGAGCTTGGAAGGCCCGTTCACACGCGTGACGATGGTTGCGGCCGTAATTGACAGCAGCAACGCCGGAATCTGTGAAATAAGTGCATCACCAATCGTGAGGAGGGTGTATTGATGCAGCGCTTCATCGAGCGACATACCCTTGGAAAGCAGACCGATGCTGATTCCGCCGAGCATATTGATGCAAATGACGATCAGTCCGGCGATCGCGTCGCCCTTCACGAACTTCATGGCGCCATCCATGGCGCCATGAAGTTGGCTCTCTTGTTCCAGCGCGGCGCGCCGGCGACGTGCTTCGTGTTGATCGATATGGCTGTTGCGCAATTCGGCGTCGATCGCCATCTGCTTGCCCGGCAGCGCGTCGAGTGTGAAGCGGGCCGACACCTCTGCGACACGCTCGGCGCCCTTGGCAAGAACCATGAATTGAACCATGGTCACGATCAGGAATATGACAATTCCGACAGCGATATTCCCCGATATGACAAAATCGCCGAAGGTGTGGATGATGCTGCCGGCATCGCCCTCAGCAAGAATCAGTCGCGTTGTTGCAATAGTCAGCGCCAGACGAAATACCGTCGAGATCAGGATGACGCCCGGCAAGGACGAAAAATCGAGCGGCGTGCTGAGATAGAGGGCAACCATCAGCAGCAATATAGCAAAGCCGAGATTGAAGCCGATCAGCATGTCGATCACAATGATTGGGATCGGCATGATCATCATGCCGATCGCCAGAAGCAGCATCAAGGCGACCATGAAATCCGGGTGGGCCGGCGCGCGCACGACGAAGTTACGCAAGACGTTGGCCATGAAAGATCCCTATTACTGTTTAATGAAGGCTGTGCTCGCGCGCAGTGACACATAGCGCTGGAAAACATCACGAGCCTCGGTCATGCGGCCGGCGTGTCGCAATGCGTGACTACGCAAGAGCGTCATAGGCACGCGTGAAGAGGGGTGCACATCGAGCGCGTCCAGCCGATCCAGCACATCAAGCGCTTCATCGCCAAGGCCCTCTGCGATAAGAGTGTAGGCCAGGATGCGGAGCAGATCGACGTCGTGGGAATGCTCGCGAGCTGCGATTCTCAGCAGAGCCAGACTCTGTGCACTCTGCCCGCACGCGAGGTGGACATAGGAGAGGGCGCAGAGCAGGTCGCGCTCCGGCCCGGAGATCGACAAGATATCGCCCGATTTGGACGCTTCCGGTGCCAACGTGGCGGGGACATGCTGCAATGCATTAGGCTCGGCCATCGCTTAGCCCTTGATTATGCTGTTTTGATTCTGCCGGAGCAGAAGCAGCCGGCGCAGCTCCTGCTGCAGGATTGCCAGACACTCACGGGCCGTCTTGTCGTCTGGCGTAGCCTCCAATGTCTGGGTTAGGCGCTCCAGAAGAACACCATGCTTGTCCGCGCGCAGCACGTCCGGATGACGTAGACGTGGAATGACGAAGGAGAGTAGGCCGTGTGAGAGATTGGACCCATAAAGCGAAGCCAGTACTACGCGTGGGTCGATCTCATTTGCGCCGGCACCCATCTCGAACAGAGCGACGCCCGAGACGGCGTTGATGGAATTGACCTCGAGAGCGGCTTCGCTCGCGCCTTCAATTGGCAGATGCTGCGCGGGCGCGTCTCGCCACGACGCCCGTTTCGTGCCCCCATCTGCATGAGCAACTCCGACTTCCATATCGGCTTGCGAGGAGGACGAGCCGATAGCCGGTGCGTTCTGGCCCGCGTCCAATCCCTGCAATGGGGTGCCGGGCCCTACAGCGTGCTGGGGCAGCCTAGCCATCGACTTCTCCTTCTTTCTTGCAGGGTAGACACTCTAATATGGCAAAGCAGCAAATCGGCCGTTGCGGCTGAGCAGCACTCGCCCATCCTCAATTCGATCGACGGTCCATCCATTGCTTAATAGCGCACCCACGAAATACTTTTGGCCGCCGATAAGCAGATAAGGCTCGCTTCCACGCCAAACGGCTTGGACAGCGATCGAAGACGGCGTCTTCTCCTCCTTGACCGTGACTGCATTCACAAGGGTAGGAGTGCCGTTGGTTTGATGATCGAACCATTGCTGGATTTGTTTCCATTTTGTGATGAGGCTAGGCGTAACAGTGCCTTCCGCAGTGACAACGCCGGAGCCAGCCCCGATCTTGACATCAAGAAGGCCCGCTCGCTCGATCTCCTGCCGTAGCAATTCGGCGATTGCATCAGCGTCGCTCGCTTCATAATGATTGATGGTTGGTTTGGCGGCAACCTCGGCTGCCGGCAATGAATCAGTACTGAGCGCCCCCGCGCTGTCGGTAGGGGCGAAGATAGTTGAGACGGTGCCAACCGCGACAGAGCTGAGCAAGAGGAGACTGAGTGCCACGATCAAGCCACGTGAGCGATTGCTGGGACTAGCTTGCGGGAGATCCTGCGTCGACCAGCGGATTGACATCGCGCCAGCATGAACGATCGCAGGAAGAGGTACACTGACGCGCTCCCCTGAGGTGATACTTTCGTGGCCGTCTACGCTGATACCAGCACCAAGCGCCTCCACTTCGATCGAATCCCGCTGTGGGATGATGCGAAGGTGATGCGGTTCGAGCCCTTGCTCAACGAAGATCATATCGGCATCGAGGCCGCTGCCGACAATACTGTGCCCGGCCGCCGCCTTGCCCTTAAGCCCGGTATAGAGTCCCGACAGCACCTCAAAGTCGAGGGAAATCGATTCGGTCACGGATAATCTCCTGAATAACGAGAGAAGCCGTACGGCAGTGCCGTACGGCTGATTCAGAGTTCGTCATTCACAACGCGGCCATGATAAGCGACGCGATGAGCCACCCGTCTTACAGAATTACTGAACGCGCTCGTCGGCGATCTTCTTCTCGGACGAGAGCTCGGTCGTGATTCTGCGCATTGCCACGGCCTGCTCCTGAACCTTATGGCTAACACGCTCGAACTCAGCCATCTGATTCTGGAAGCCAGCATCCCCGGTCGCCTGGGCGCCAGCCGCGCCACCGTTACCGCCAACACTATTAACTGCCATGTCGATTCACCTTTCTTCGTCGTATGTTGCTAGTTTGTGCTCTGTTACGTCGCGCGGGCGGGCGAAACGATGGCAGGAATGGAAAGAAACATGGGCTCGCCCCCGAGCGTGCTAAGGCTAAGGTTCAGCTCCGGGTTCTTGCCGAGAGTCGGCCTGGTGTGTACGCTGCTTTCCTCGCCGGCGTCTTTGGTCTCGGCGGCCTTAGCGGGGCCACTCTTCTCGGGCGCCAGGTTAAGGACGACCTTATCAAAGACCTTGTCGACGGTCCCGCCCAAGGCAGAACCAATCGCCGCCCCGGCGGGGCCGCCAAGCCATCCGCCGGCAGCGCTTCCGATCATTTCTCCGATCATCAGTTTCTCCTATGCTGTCTTGTTACGCTCAATAGACGACTCCTCGCCTAGAGTTCAGCGTGCTCATGCTAGGGGCGCTACCTTTCCAGAAGCTGACGAGTCACACGTTCGAGGGGGCTGTTGCGGCGGCCCAGCGCTTGCTCGACTTATCGGTTCGCCCAGGCTTGTCTAGCCGCGCGTATGGCTCGGCGCGTCGGAAAGGATAGCGTTACCGCGCTTGCCTGCGCGTTCATGCGAATTGTTCGTTCTTGCGGAACGAGCGGCGGCGTTTCGGTTGCGTGTAGCGTCGCGACTGGTCATAAGGCGATCGAGTTGGAGTGGCTGGTTGAGTCATCCAGTCCCCAGCTTTGGCCGTTGGCGGATGCCGAGGGGCGCAGGTTTGGCGAGCCCCTGATGCTGTGGAAGCTGACCGTGTAGTGGCCCGCACGCATACAGATCGCATCTGAAGTCTATGGATTGCTGTACCACCCGATCGGTGTCATCGCAGCAAGTGCGACGTCGGTAGTTTATTGTCGTCAGCTTTTCGACAGGTATTGCGGGTAGCGTTTCTAACGTTGAATGCGCGTGCGATATGCTCGTGCCATAAGTGCGGAATTGGATGAGGAGGGAGCGGCCTCGTCAGGGCTGCAGGTGCTGGTGACGACAGGCATATATGCGCTCGGCTGGGCTAATGGTGTTTCTCATACAGGTCTGAAGGCGTGTTCGGTTGAATAACGCGTAAGGCTTGCAGGTTTACAGCTTTCTTCAATGCAACAGGAGTGAACTAAATGCCGTATCTTCCCGTGGCCGGTCTTCCCGTGGTCGGCGCGCTCGATTCGACGATGAACGGAGTGGTGCCGGAAGGCGCGGTTGTCGCTCCTGCTTTCAACGCCTTGTTGGGGCAGCATGCCCCGGTGAGCTATCAGTACCTACCGGTAGCTTCGCCAGCCCTGGTCGGTTCGGTCGTTGCAAGTGTCGTTCCCGTCGCCGTGGCTCCAGCCGTCGTTACTACCCAGGCGTACATGATGGCGCCGCCCCCTCCCACCATGCTGGTGGGTCAGCCGAATCAGAGCTCTGAGCCTCCTGTGGATCCGGTGTGGACGCATGAGGTCAAGGATGGCAAGGCCATGATCAATCTCGGCGACAAGTATACGATTACGGCGGACGAGAAGGATGGCACCTGGACAGTTCGCAACAACCAGACCGGCCATGTCACGAAGGTCCATGGCGACCCCCACGTCGACGCCGACGGAGACGGCAAGGACGACTTCGATTTTAAGAAAGATATGACGTTCCAGCTCGACGATGGCACGAAAATTACCGTCAATAACGTCGACTACGGCAATGGTGAGGCCATCTCCTCAAAGCTTACCATTACAAACGGCCACAACGCGATGGTTGTGGAAGGGCTCGGCGACGCTAAGGATGGCAAAAACAACCTGAGGGTGACGCAGTCCAATGCTGGAATGACCCTCGATGAGTTGACAGCCGATGGTGCTCAGACAATCCATGAGAGCGGCCAGGGCTGGGTCGATGGCGCCGGACGCACGGTAAATCAGGCGAGTATCAATGCGGGTGAACAGGGGCGCGGACCGGGCAACTACCAGTATGCAAGTCCGCCGTCAGACTGTGCGAGCCCCGTCTTCTTCGTTCCGCCTCCGCCGCCGCCTCTCGCGATGGTGCCGGTTGCGGTCGCTCAGCCTCCTGCGCAGTCGCCTCAGCCGGCGCCAGTTTGGTCGCATGAGGTGAAGGACGGCAAGGCGACGATTAACCTTGGTGATAAGTATACGATCACGGCCGATGAGAAGGACGGCACCTGGACCGTTCGCAACAATCAGACCGGCCATGTCACGAAGATCCACGGCGATCCTCACGTCGATGCGAATGGCGACGGCAAGGATGACTTCGACTTCAAGAAAGGCATGAGCTTAGAGCTCGATGACGGCACAAAGATTACCGTGGACACGGTCGATTTTGGTAAAGGCAAAACCATTTCCTCAAAGCTGACCATCACCAACGGCGACAATGCGATGGTTGTCGAGGGACTCGGTGATGATAAGGATGGAAAGAACAATCTGAAGGTGACCCAATCCAATGCCGGCCGAACCCTTGATCAGCTGACATCTGATGGAGCTCAGACAATCCACGAGCAAAATCAGGGATGGGTTGACAACTCCGGACGCAGGGTGACGCAGTCGGTCATCGACCACAATGAGAACCCGGACGCGCCGCCGGATTTCAAGACCATGATGCGGGAAATGATGTTGCGGCGGGTTGCGTGAGGCCGAGTCCATCAATTGGACAAATTGTGAAGCGGGCGGCGCTAGCGCCCGCTTCTCATGTTCGGCAAGCGACGATGAGAATAGCAGGTGCTGCCGCCTATGAATCCAGAATCGCTGCTCGCGTCCGACGATCGCGCAGTCAAAGCTTTGGCCCCAACCGGGCCAACAGCAGCCCGTGACGGCAGGACAAAGTACTGGCAACATCTTCCAATGCTGTGGCGAAGGCGCACGAGTTGCATACGCAGGAGAGCCCTCACGCTCTGAGCGCCAACGATGCTGGCCCTCAGGAAAAGTCCTTGAGATCTCTCTAGCAGACAGGTTCGCGGTCAGCCGCGGATCTGAACAAGGACAGCCTGGCGAGCGCAATCGATCCTCGAATGAGGGAAATGTTGCACGGCTTGCGTGCTATCGTTCATTACCCCTTGCTGAGAGCGCTCGTATCGTCATTCTTGGGCGGGATAGCAAGGAGCTTGCCGGTGGAGCTTCGGCCTTGCTGTGCAGGTCTGCCGCTGCGGAAGACCAAAAGTCGCAGCAGCGTTTGCCGGCAAGCCATTTGGAGCATCGCTGAAGGCGCGTCTGGCTTGCTGCAGGTACCAAGTCCCACTTGCTTCGTCCAATCGGGCTCGTTTTAAACAGCGGGCCCGATGTATCCCCATCCCGCCTCACCCCTCATCCAGCTCGCTCATGGCATCATCCATATCCGACTGGGAGTCGCTTATGACTTGCGTGGCGACGGAAACGAGCGCCTTCTCGAAAGCTTGCTGCAACAATGCCGCAGGCGAGCGGTTGCCGCCGTTCGCCGCGGTGTCGGGGTCTGCGCCAGCCTCTGGCCTTGTCGCTGCGATATCGGCGGCGCCTGCGTCCATGTCGTAACACTCACATAGCGGCGTCGCCGCGAGATGACCTGCTCTCTGATAGCAGGGGCAGCTTGCGAGAAGCTGACGAAGATCGCGTCTCTGATAAATTCTGCGATCACTGATGTTGAGTTGATTTGCCTCGTGGAATGTCGATGTGCAAAGGACTGTGCTGGCACGACACGAAAGGTGGATCGGCTGGGCATCTGTCAGCGAAAAGACCGTCCGGGGGCAAGCCCTTGGTGAGCGAATATTAAATTCCGGCTCGGCGAAATTCTGTTGCATCATAAAAGTCGCCACGTTCAACCGCCGCGATGCGGTCCAGCAGGCAATCGAAGGACAGATCTCCCAAGCCAACTGTCCATGGCAAGATGCAGCAGATGCGACGAAATCGACCTCGCGCTTGCCGTTCTTGTTCGCGGTTCTGAATGTCAAGCGCCTAGATTGCGAAGACGCGGCGCGGCTGATTTTGATTCTTTCTAACCCTGCAGAACGATTTTTCCGGCGCGTGCGCAAGCGTATCACGTTGATGGGGCTACGAAAGCCTGCGCGCTTAGCCCGTAATTATCGCAGTCGCTGCCGTTCGAAGTTCAATAGGTCTTCGAGCTCCCACAAAAGTGCCGCGACTCTGAGGATCGCTTTTGGCGCCAATTTGTCTTCTCGTACGCTGCAATAAGGAGGCCCGCCCTCTGTCTCACGATGCGAGCCAAAAAAAGACGCGATGGGGTTGCACCTCGCCAAACTTCTGGGATAGGTCGTCAAGTACTTGGAAGTAGCAGCCGGCGACCGGGTTGCAAAATGAGATGGGAGACATTTGGGTGCGAACAGAGTTTTCGTGTATCAATCGGTCTAAAGCGATCTTTGATGACATTTATGCTTTGGATGATCCAAGGGCATACTTCTCTGTCCTGGGCGACTTGGATTATATGATCCCGGACGTGGCTGAGCCGGTCGTGCGACAAATTCTGGCAGCGAAAGCTTCCGCAACCGGTCTTAAGCCTGTCGTTCTTGATATTGGATGTTCATACGGCATCAACGCAGCAGTGCATCGCTTTCCACTGACCTTCGGGGGCCTGCGTCACCGCTACGCTCGGCGCGAAATGAGGGCGATCAGTTCTGAGACACTGGTGCGCCTCGATCGCAATTTTTATGCGGCTTGGCCCGATGTCGGGTTGGCGCGGTTTATCGGCTTGGACGTGTCGGCGCCGGCGATTAGCTATGCAACAAACGTTGGCCTCCTGGACCAGGGCATTGTCGCTGACCTTGAAAAAGACGCGCTATCGACAGACAGCGCGCAAATTCTGCGCTCTGCGGATGTTATCATGTCGACGGGTTGCATCGGCTATATTACCGAGAAGACGTTCAGAAAAATTCTCGATGCGACCGAGAGATGTCCATGGATCATCTCCTTCGTGCTACGAATGTTTCCATTTGAGTCTTTGGCCTCGACCTTCGCGAACCGTGGCCTTGTGACGGAACGTCTTTACGGCGCGACATTTATCCAGCGCCGCTTTCGCGATGCTGAAGAGTTTGAAGGTTGTTTGGCCAGCTTGGCGGCTCTTGGCGTTGATGCGACCGGCCTTGAATCAGAAGGGCTGTTTCACGCCGATCTGATCTTGTCTCGCCCTGAGGCCGATGCGCGCGCCACTCCTCTGGAAAACATTGTCACGGTCGCCAGCGGCAGGGGGCGGCCGATCGGCCCCCGTTACGTTCATGTTGAAGGCACCGAGGGCTTGCAGGTCGCGCTAGAGCCATGACAGGTCAGAAGCCGCTACGCTGCGCGCCAGCCCCGTTCTGGGCTGGATCAGGAGGTCGAGAACGAAGCCATTCTGGCCAACAGAGCGCCGCAGCCGATGATATTTCGGAGGGATGGACCTCTGGCTCGACCATGCGCAAGCCGAAGTAAAAACCAGGAATATAGCCCACGCGGGACCGATCACTTTCGAGCGGGAGGCTATAGCGCGAGCGATAAACGTGCTGGTGTTCTAGTTCTCGGCCGCTCCATTCGTTAGCTTGACGGTGTCCTTTTGCCCTCGGGAGCTTGATCTCCCGCAACGGAAGGCTTGACGAATCTCGTCGGGTGCCGCCTAGATGTGGATCTGTCTCGGTCTTCTGTCCTTTATTTTGTGGGACCGAAGCTAAGAGGGAACCCGGTGCGCCGAACGGCTGCTCCGGGGCTGCCCCCGCAACTGTGAGCGGCGATCGGTTCATGTCAGTGATCGATCTCTCGTCAGTCGATCCACGCTCACTGATCGGCAAGGGACGGGTCGGCCTCCTCGACTCGACCGGCACCTATGACGTCGATCGCTTACGACTTCTGGAAGCGGCAGCAGCAGACCCATCGGATGGGCGAGGAGGTGCCGCTCGGCGCCGATCTCAAGGACTGGGCGTCGGACCGCGTCACCGCCAACGAGCGCGCGCTGCTCGCCCAGATATTCCGTTTCTTCACTCAGTCGGACATCGAGGTCGGCGACAACTATCTCAAGCGCTACATCCCGATCTTCCAACCGCTCACCGTGCAGATGATGATGGCGACGTTCACCAACATGGAGACCGTCCACATTGACGCTTATGCGCTGCTGCTCAAGACACTCGGCATGCCCAAGACCGAGTTCGAGGCATTCCGCGACTATGCGCAGATGCGCGCCAAAGCGGACTACATGCACGAGTTCGGCGTCCATACCGTGGCTGACGTCGCTCGCACCCTTGCGATGTTCGGCGCCTTCACAGAAGGCATGGCGTTGTTCGCGAGCTTTGCCATGCTGCTCAATTTTCCGCGCCACAACAAGATGAATGGCATGGGACAGATCGTAAGCTGGTCTGTGCGCGACGAGAGTCTCCACTGCGAAGGGATCATCAAGCTATTTCACGAATGGCACCGCGAAACCGGCGTGGTGACGCGCTCCGTCCGTAACGACATCATCGACGTCGCCAAGACCATGGTGAAGCTGGAGGAGAACTTCGTTGATCTCGCCTTCGGCCTCGGCAAAATCGAGGGCATGCGGGCTGAGCAGATCCACGCTTATGTCCGCTATGTCGCGGATTGGCGACTGACCCAGCTCGGAATTACCCCGGTCTTCGGCTTCTTCGAGGCCAGAGAGAGCGGGTTTACCCAGCTCCGGCCGCATCCGTTGCCATGGCTAGTCGAGATCCTGAATGGGGTCGAGCACGCCAATTTCTTCGAACAGCGCGCTACGGAGTACTCCAAGGGGCGAGCCGCGGCAGCTGGGATGGCGAAGAGGGGGTGGGCGGCTTTCGGCCGTATGCAGGACGACCGCAACAGCGTTTTGTTGGAGCGCGATCCTGATAATGCTCGTACTTTCGCAGAAGTCCGCTGATGCTTGCGGAGCAAAGCTCGACCAGTGACATTAATCCAGCCTACCGAAGCTGTGATAGTTGACCCATGAGGGCGAGCCGTTGCAGTCACGCCAATACTATCAATCGCTCGCGTCCTTGCATTGTGGGTGCTCACGTCTGCCAACAGGGCAGGACAAGCGGCAGGCGGGGCAAGCAGTTCGAATGTTGGACCTGCGCGGTCAGAACGCGCCTATCCTATTTCAGAACGCACTCTCACCTTTGTCGTCGAGGACATGACCGTCCCGCGATCTTCTAGAATCCCCGCGGGATGTCGCTGGACGCGCTATACCGACTTTGTCCTCTTTAGCGCCAGCGCGTTTGTTTCTAGCGCGTCCATATGAACAATGATCTCATCCATATCGAACTTTGGCTTAATCGGGTCGGTCGGCCTTTGATTGGACGCTGCCGTGACCATTGCAATTCTGAAATGTCCCTCAAAGAGGAGCTTGGCCGCGGAATAGCCGCCGGCCCGATCGCCTTCATCAGGTGCTCGTCGGCAAGGTCGCTCTGTCGGCCCTCGAAGATGACCCTGCCGTGGCTCGGCTACAGCCGCTAGTGAATCGGCGGATCTTCCGGGTCTGCAGGTCGGTCTTCCTCCATACCTTCGGGCCAAAGAGTCGGGTCTAGCGACGGTGTGAGACGAATGAAGCCCTCTTCTCTCCATTCGGCTGTGTGAGGCACGCCGAGCATGGTGAAAACCTGCGTTGGGTCGTGCTTGCTCGGCTTCACTCCGCTGCGCTCCAGCATGTCGATTTGAGCGCCTGTGGCTGGTTGACCAGCGAACACCCAGTAATCCTTGGCGAGATGTCCGTTCAGCATATCGGGAGGCCCAGCTTGAGGCGGTCCCGCTTGCAATGGCGGGGCGTGAGAGGGGCCGGCGTGCGATGGTTCAGGCCGCAATGGGGCGACGCACGATGGTCCGGCATGCGATGGCTCTGCCTCCGATGCCTCCACGTGCGGTTGCTCGGAATGCGACGGGTCGACTTCCACATTCTGCCATATCAGATCTTGATCGAAACCAGGATGTTCCTCGATGGCCTGAGCGATGGTTTGCTGCGAGAGATGTTGCGGGAGGTTTTCCGGCTCTGGCTCGGCATCGGCCGCAGGGGGCGTATACAGATCATCCTGCCAACCCAAGTCTGGCAAATAGCGGAGCGCTAAATCCAGGTATGGCGCATAGGGCTGCCCAGCATCCAGATATGGAGAATAGGGATGGCCAGCGTCCAGATATGGCGAATAAGCCTCGCCCTGCAGCACTGGAGGAGCAGCTCCATCTGGCGGAGCACTAGCCTGTGTGTTGCTGAGCTGCCGCTCAAAGCCGGTGGTGTCCGTCGTCGGTCGCGGTGTGTCGGGCTCTGGGCTCGTAGTCGCCGAGCCGACTGCATTGAAATCCACCCCGTTCCTCCTTTCAAATGATGGAGCACTTCGAGCTATGCAAAATCTCCCCCGTACTAGGGTCGAGACTCAATTGAGCCAATATGCGACGAGAGCGGCGAGATGAACAGCGGCCAAAAAATTACGGGCGAGCTTGTCATATCGCGCGGCGATACGCCGGAAGTCCTTGAGCCTGCAAAAGCAGCGTTCGATGACATTTCGTCCTTTATAGGCGCGTTTGTTGAAGCGATG
>NZ_LBJZ01000137.1:0-18549 GCF_028128935.1 Bradyrhizobium sp. CCBAU 11361 | reverse complement strand
ACCAACTGGCCAAACGCGCCCGGCGCCGCCAGTCATGCACCTGCTGGGGCCGGCAGCCATGGCGACAGGCGACATCTGTTACAACCGCACCCGGCTCGAGGCTTTCCGCGGCAATCTGCGACTTCACATCATCTGGCCAGCGCTTACGACCTGCGCCAGCATACACTTCGATACGCGGTGACAACGGTCGTCTTATGTCGTCCGAATGGTCGTGTGCGAGCACCCTTGCGGAAGATGACTCTTCTAGCGGCGTTCCCGAGCCTCCGTACGAACAATCCGATGGGTCTCTACGCTAGGCTTACGATCGAGCGCATGAACCGCACGATCAAGGAAGCGACAGTCCAATCCACACATTGAGCTACATGTTGTGTGCTAGATTGGGACGGAGACTCAACCTAATAGCGTCTGACCATTCTTCGCGACGATGACGTCACGCTCTCGAACAAGGGCTTCGAAAGAAATCGAATTGCCGTCCTTCCAGAGGTTAATCGTTACGATCTCACCCGGGAACACTGGGGCAGAAAAGCGAACGCGATGACGCCTGAAGGCGTGTGGATCGTAGTCGGCGTACGTCTGCAACACAGCCCTGCAGGTCACGCCGTAGGTGCAGAGGCCATGGAGAATGGGCTTCGGAAAACCTGCCCGACGCGCAAATTCGGGGTCGCTGTGCAAGGGATTCCGATCACCCGACAGACGGTAGATTAGTGCCTGGTCCGGTCGGATCGGGATATCGATTGATCTGTCCGGCGCTCGACGGGGTACTTGGTGCGGCAACGGCATTCCCTCTGAAGGCCCCCCAAAGCCGCCGTCCCCCCTTGCAAAGAGCGAAGAAAGAACTGTAACCAAATTTCCTCCATCGCTGTTTCTTATGACAATTTCGTTTTGGATGACCGCGCCTTTGTCTTTACCCTTGTCATAGACTCCGCACACGCGAGCGTCCGCTTTAACTGTCGCTGCGACAGGCAGTGGCTTGTGAAACGTGATGTCACGTTCGCCATCGACAATCATAAGGCGATTGAGGTCGATAACGCCAGGTTTTGCCCCCCAAACGCAGACCGATGCAAACGTCGGGACGACCTTCAGTGGCTTCGGTCTTGCAAATGCCTCGTTAACAAACTGCAACTCCTTTTCGTTCAGAGGATCTGACCCCATGCCGATACCAAGCGCATAAGTCAATACTTCGCGGTCGCTCCACGAATAGCGAGCAGAGCTGGTTTTCAGATCAAGTACTGCGGGATAATCAATTGGCATTGGATTCCTACCTTGTTGACGTTGCTTCAAGAGCCGCAGAGATGTCGTCTATCTCAGCTTTACATTACTGTTCATTTGATCAGGACCGATGATGCGTTTCACGGATGAATCCATTTAGGAGATCCGATATTGCTGAGTCCAAAAATTGCTCATGATGACATCACTTTTTGTTTCGACCGACGGCGATTGTCAATTTGCCAGCTGAAGGCTTTCTTCCTCAGGCGCAATAGTCGATGCATCTCAATATCTATGCGCGCTTCTGCGACGCGCTGCTCCCGAACTGAGTGCTCAATGATCTTCCTGCCGAATGTGATGCGCGATTGGATCGCTTGACCATCTTCTAGCGCCTCTTTGGCCTAGCCGATGGCGCGCATGCAGTGATGCATACGCCCTGGCCCGAGCCGAACTTGGCTATCTCAATGCCCCTGCCCTCTTCCAATAATAGATTACTTGCGGAGAGCGGACATTCAAGTAGTACCTGGCCGTGTGCCGCATCCTCATAGCAAAATACAGACAGCATTCCTTCGACCTTGATGACCGGCTCGTCTAAAGGCACCAAAATTTGCGACTGCGTCTGGTGGCACGGAGCCTTGAAGTTCGTCTTGCCCATGACGATCGCAATTCTGCAGCGCGGATCACCAATGCCCGAAGACGACCATTTGCGGCTGTTTATGACGTTATGATCGCCGTCCACTCCATCCTGGCGCTGAGGTTTGTCGCATTTGATGAGGCGACCACGGTCGCGTCATTAGAACGGCATAACGTATCTCGCCTTCCATCAAGGGCTTTAGCCATTGCCGCTTCTGCTCCTTGCTGCCATAACGTACCGAGCCCCCCTGTTGCCGGTATCTAGTGCCGGGCGGTTGAACGACTCCGAAGCCCAACCGATACGCCCCGTTTCTTCCGCAAGCGGGGCAAATTCGGGATTTCTCAATCCGGCACTGAGGAACTCGCCCTCCTGCGCCCAAGGCGGCAGAGACATGTTTCACAGACCCTCGGCGCGCGCCTTTTTCTTCTTCATCGCTTTCGAAAACCTGCTGCCCATAGGGGGGCCGGATTGCGTCATCATGACGCTTGTGCGCTGGCCAGCCATTGATCTGCTTCGCAGATATCGTGAAATCCATCACATGCTCCTTCGGCCTAAGTCTGTACCGCGCTGTTATCCGCTCGGGTGTTCTGCGACAGCATTGTGCGTTCATCGAGTCGGAGGGCGGCTTGCCACCCGTACGGAATGCGCACCTTAATCAATCCGCTCACACCAATGTTTGCGCAACTGCCGGGCTTGGGGGCTTGGCGAGCGACGACCCGTCCGCCATTGTCGCTAGGTTGTCAGGTTTCTGCCAATTCACCTCTAGCCTTAGTGCGGCACAAATTCTGACCGCTATGGCCCTCGAATTGGATTCGCCCACAAGGCTCCTGACTTCTCGTTCTCTAGCCCTTGCATTTGCGTCGCGCCCAGCCGGCTAAGAGATCGTCGACGTATCAATAAAGGGCGTGCATTTCTGGCGGCCCATACCTGCCGTAGTACTGCATCGATCCACGAAGGACAGGATACAGTTCCAACGCGATTGCGTCGACTTCCGCGAGAGCTGGCGGATTGTCATACGCGTAAACTTCATCGCCGCCCTGCCGGCCACCGGCGAGACCGTACAGAAGTTTTTCTTTCTTCTGATGAGTTCTTGCCCTGCGCGATCAAAAGAAAACTCTCATAAAATCAAAGGAGTGACTGGTTACCTATCATGCGGTTGCTATCTTTGCAGTAGATGATCTTGGTCTTGTCGGGATGCATTTCGAGTTCGCATTCCTCAATCCTATCTTGCAGCGCGGCCTTGATGGCTCCCGCTTCAGCCTTGGTTCGACAATGAACGAGCCCGTCGTCTGACACCATGGTGACAGCGAGGAGTTCCGCGCCATCCATGTATCGAACGCATAGCGCAACACAGTTGGCGAGGAGGGTAATACCGCTATGTTATATAATTCGATCGACGCAAGCGCAGAAAGCCGTACAGCTCAGCGCGGCGCGACGCTTGCTCACGAAGAAAATTGGCATGGCGGAGGCGGCCTTGGCGCTGTCGCGCGAAAGCGGCTTGTCGCTGCGGCAAGCCTATCGATATCTCGAAGTGGCCAAAAGGAAGGAGCCGGTCCTTTCCGCGCCGCAGCCGTCTGTGACGCTCTGAAGATGCTAACCGATCTCTCTCAAAAACTCCACGCGCATGCGGCGGCTTCCAGACTTACTGTAAGCAAGGCGACGCGCCAACCGGCGGCCGCTTATCTCGCATTCATCCACGAGGATGGCTGAGCGGAGGAAAAAGCGCGACGTTCGTCTAGAATTTACGTTCGATCGCCTCGTCGCCGTCAAACTTGAACAGGTTTACGAAATTCTCGTTCCAGATCAGGTGCGCTTCGCGCGCGTCGACGCCGATGTAACGGGAGGCGAAGATGAATACCGCCGCGATTTGCGCCAGAGTGTCATCGGCCAAACAGAAGGAGGAAAACACGACCGCCAGTCCGATGAGCGCGGTGATCGCTTTCGCGCGCGAGCAGAACTGCGACGTGCCAACGGAATGGGTGAATCGAAGACGACGGCTATAGCGGTGCGAGCTTGTTGCGGCCTGGGCTCGAACGACTGTGCGATCTCGCCGCAGAAGGGCGGATCCAATCTGTGCTTGTGTACGCTCCCGATCGGCTGAGCCGGCGCTATGCGCATCAGATCTTTCTTTATCGAAGAGTTCGCGCGCGCGCCGGCGTCGAGATCTTGTTCATTCGCTCGAAACGGGCGGCGACGCCGGAAGACGAGCTCCTGCTGCAGCTTCAGGGCATGATCGCCGAATATGAACGCGCGAAAATCCTGAAATGACGAGGGAAGCGCCATCGCTCCTTTCAGGGCCAAGTGAGCGTGCTTTCCGGCGCTCCGTTTGGTTGTCGCTACAAGCGCCAGACCGATCCACTCTGCCGCCTATTATGAGACGGACGAGAGACAGGCCGGTTTCGTGCGCTGGGTCTACGAGCTTTACAACGCAAAACCACAGCTTCGGCGCCATCACGCGCTCAATGAGCGCCAGACTCCGACAGCCAAAGAAACAGGCGGCCAGGAGCGCTCCTGGGGCGCCGTGCCACTAGGTCTGTTTCATTGCTTCAGTCAGAGCTTCCTCAAATATCTCAAGACCTTGATTTAGTATCTCTAGGTCTATCGTGAGCGCAGGCAAGATTTTTACGACCTCGGCAACGGCTCCACATCGTTCAACGATCAACCCTTTCTCGAATGCCTTGCGTGCCGTGACCTCTGCAAGTTCGGGTTTTTGACAATCAAATCCCAGCGCCATACCCCGGCCTCGAACCGAAAAACCGTTTCCATATCGGGATGCAATAGCATCAAGTCTGCGCCGCGTAAGGTCTCCCATGCGCTGAATCCCCTCCGAAAAGGTCCGGCAGCGCCAATAGGCGTTTATAGCTGCGGTTGCAGCTACAAGTGCAAGGTTATTTCCCCGAAACGTGCCTCCGTGTTCTCCTGGTTGCCAGAGGTCGAGCCCCTCTTTGATCAACAACATCGATAACGGCAGACCATACCCACTTATTGATTTTGACAGCACGACAATGTCTGGCGACAACGCTGCGCACTCGAAGCTAAAGAATTCGCCCGTGCGACCACAGCCCATCTGGATATCGTCAACTATGAAAAGGGCGCCTATATTCTTTGCTATACTCTCAATTGATCGCAACCATTCATTGCGAGCGACGTTAATACCGCCTTCTCCCTGCACGGTTTCGACGAGAATGGCAGCTGGACGATCGATGCCACCGCTTTCATCGAACAACACCTTTCGCAGGTAGTCGGCCGTATCAATGGCCGGCCCAAGATAGCCATCATAAGGCATAAAAGATACGCCCGATAAGGGAACGGCACTGCCTGTGCGATAGAAACGATTACCGCTCGCGGCAATCGCCCCTAAACTCATGCCGTGATACCCACGCGTGAATGAAATGACATTTTGACGTCCTGTGATTTTCCGTGAGAGCTTCAAAGCTGCCTCAATAGCATTAGCACCTGTGGGCCCCGTAAATTGGAATCGATACTGCATATCCCGCTGCCGGAGTATGATAGAGCTGAAGGTCTCCATAAATTCGAGCTTTGCAGGAGTAGCCATGTCAAGCCCGTGGACTATGGCATCCGAAGCTAGATACTCCGCAATGGCAGCCCTGATGCGGTGATTATTGTGGCCGTAGTTAAGTGCTCCAGCTCCGGCAAGAAAGTCAATGATTTTCCGACCGTCGTCGGTTAACAGAATGGAGCCACGCGCTAGACTGAAGATCGCTGGGAACGAACGTGAGTACGACCGAACGTTTGATTCCAGGTTCTCGAAAATCTGCATTTTGCGGGACTCGCAAGTTACTCCACGCATGGGCTCTCCTCCGCAGCAGCTGATTCGACGAACAAACACGGTTGTCTCAGATCGCGCGAGCTATGCACATGGCGACCTAAACGTGGAGCGCGCCTCGCTTAGCGGTTCGTGCCCCACAGAACGACCCTACTCAGTTACGCGATAACCGGGAGCAATGGACCTACTAAGGTTAGTGGTGTTAAGCTCAGAGCTACTTATCGCCATCAACTGAACTGGATTACTGCCTTTCAAGAAAGTTTACGCTTTGAGAGCGCGGCTTGAGTCGAATTCCCGTGGCGATGAGGCTGTATATAGCGGCGGTGCGCCGCCCTCCGCAGAAAAGCCACGACTTCTATCCAAGAGATGCCTTGGAAGTCCATCCGGCGACATTGTTGGAGAGAGACATGCGTCCATCTGGTGCCCAGCCAGATAGAGCTGGTTGTGCCCGTAGCATCAGCCTGAAGGATGCCGGTGTACCGCGCGAGGATGCAGCTGGGATGGTCGCCCTGAAGGCTTTGACTGCGCTCGCTTCGGCCGACGATCAGAAAAGCTCGGCTCTGCAAACAGCGACGATGAACACCAGGCCTTGTCTTAGATCGATCGTCGCTGCGATCACGGCACAGCTCAGCAAGGGCCTGCGCAAGCGGACCGAAAAAGCTGCACCGCGGTTGCGCAAGGGCTTTGCGCTCCATCCCAAACGGATCGAAACTATCATTGAGCTCGGAGGAGTTGGCTAGGCATGCCGGCACGCAGAAGGTGCTGATCGGCGAGGATGTGCCGGAGCGTCTGGGTGCCGGCGAATATCCGTGCGATCGTCAGCGCGGTCCGAAGTATGCGTTCAAGGACGCAGACGGCGTGATCTAGCACCGCCCGGCCCATATCGTTGACTCTACCGGCAGGAGGCTATCTACGCCCGCGATCATGTCGAGCTCGACTGCCAGCTGATGGCGCAATGGATGAACAAGCTCGCTCGAGATCGTGGCCGGCTACGGGTTCAGCGAGGTCAAGAAGGCGGGACGAGTCTTTGTCGATGAAGCCACTTTGCCGACGCTCGTTCCGGGCTTTGGATCGACAAAGATGGCCCATTTCCGATGTTCTCGACGCCCCGCTCGATAGTACCGATGTCCGAAAAAGGAGGTGTTGAGCACCACTTAAGTGAGGCGTCCGTGTCAGACTTATCACAATCGATCTGAATCTCGCCAAGCACGTCGGTCACGTTCACGCAGCGTGATGAATGGGATTTGGCGATCGTGTTCTCCTCCTTCTGCTTGTCCGACAACACTCTGGCGCAAATAGCGGCGGTTTTCATCTTCGCCTCCCGTCACATCGGCGACGGCTCGCGCGAAGCGCAACCGGTCTGGAACGAGAATTTCGTAAAACCTGTTCAAGTTTGACGGCGACGAGTCGATCGAACGCAAGTTCTAGACGGACGTCGCGCTTTTTCCTCCGCTCAGCCATCCTCGCGGATGAGTGCGAGATAAGCGGCCACCGATTGGCGCATCACCTCGCTAACCGAAGTCTGGAAGCCGCCGCAAGCGCCTGAAGTTTTTGAGCAAGATGGGTTAGCATCCTCAGAGCACCACAGACGGCTGCGGTGCGGAAGGACCGGCTCCTTCCTTTTGGCCACTTCGAGATATCGATAGGCTTGCCGCAGCGACAAGCCGCTTTCGCGCGACAGCGCCAAGGCCTCTCCGCCATCCCAATTTTCTTCGCGAGCGAGCGTCGCGCCGCCATCAGCCGTACGACTTTTACGGCAATCTCTGGTGCGGCTGGGGCATGGGCGATCCCGAGCTCGACGGCGTTGTCGTGTTTGCTCCTGACGGCGTCATTATCGGCCGCATTGCGCTGCCAGAGCGCTGCGCGGAATCTCTGCTTCGGCGGCCTCAAGCGCAACCGCCTGTTCATGGCAGCGAGCCAGTCGATCTACCCGCCGCATGTGAACACGCAGGGGGCGCTCCGCGGCTAACGCTGCACTCGTAGCAACCATTAAAGCGAGGCCCCGATTGGCAGGAGCATGACGCCGTGTGCTGCGGCCATCAAGGCGTGGCCTGGCGGCATCTTGCGTGAGGCGGGAACCGAGCGACGGCCAGCCTTGATGGCCGCAGCACGCGGCGTCGTTGTGAGGGCAGGTCGGGACGAAGAAACGGTCGCCTGATCGAACAAAGAAACGCGGGTCAGGCGACGGACAGTTTGGCATTTTGCCTGGGCGCCCCCACGGCGTGCCGCGGGCGACGACGGCCTTGATAATGACGAGCAGCTTCCTGGCGCAGGCGACGAGCGCGGATTTGTGGCACTTGCCGGCGGCGATCAGCCGGCGGTACAGGGCCATGAGCTGCAGATTCCAGCGGAAGGATGCCGGAAAAGCCGCGGTGTAGAGCGCCCGGCGCAAGCGTTCGCGTCCGCCTGTGATGTGACGGGCGCCGACGCGATTGCCGCTGTCATCGTCGTAGGGCGCAAGCCGCTGAGCGCTGCGGCCTGCTCGCGCGTGACGTTGCCGATCTCGGCATCCTGACCAGCACGGCCACCGCGGTCGGGCGGCCGCAGCCGGCGACGCTGTGGATCAGATCGAGCCGTGCGGCAAGATCAGGGTGCTTGCGGATCGCCGCGAGCAACGCCTTGAGTTCGGCTCGTTTGGACTTGGCCAGGCGCGCGATCTGCGCCTTCCAAACCCCTTGAATCCGCGTGTCGCGACAGCTCTCGAGCCGGTTCTTGAGCCTTGCGATGTCTTCCGTGATCGGATCGATCATCGTCAAATCCTCGGCAAGAGGCTGCAGCCGCGGATCCGGGGCGGGATGGATCGTCTTGACCGCGGCAGTACCGATCAGCGCTGCGTCGATCTTGTCGTTCTTGGCGAGCAACCGATGGAACGTGCCGTAGGCGCGAACCTGCTTCGGCTGAAACAGGATGACGACGAACCGCCTGCGCCGCAGCTCGGCGACGAGGGCCTGCTCACAGCCTCCGCTTGCCTCGATCCCTGCTTTGTGGCCCTTCAGCCACTCCACCAACGCCTGGTGGCCTTCCGCCGTGTTGTCGACGCCCAGCTGCTCCGAGCTGCCATCGATCGCCACATCGAGCTTATCTTTGCCGGTATCGATCCCGGCACAGATTGTGATACGTTTGGCCATCTTCTCGACCCTCCCTTGTGATGCGAACCTGATGTTCGTTCAACCATACGGGTCCCGATGAAGTGCCGACCGCGATCTTGCTACGAAGCTACGAAACGCATCCCTCAAGGCTTCGGTGGGCATCGATCCGATCGATCGGCGGCCCAGCTCGGGCGGCCTCCCGGGCTGGGCCACTCCTCACGGAACGAGGCCATTCTAATCCAGCCCGCTAATACAAGGGTGGGCAAAGCGAAGCGTGCCCACGCATTTGTAGTCGCCGAGAGAGATGGTGGGCACGTCGCTTCGCTCCTTCGCCCACCCTACGGCAGAAACACATTAGCCAAAAAAACGCCGGAGCGCTCCGGCGTCGCATTCGTTCAGACGTGGAAACTTACGCCGCGTTGAAGCCGGCGACGGCTTTCACTTCGAGGAAGTCCTCGAGGCCGAACTTGCCCCACTCGCGCCCGTTGCCGGACTGCTTGTAGCCGCCGAACGGCGCGGTGCGATCATTCGGCACGCCCTGGAGATTGACGTTGCCGGCGCGAATCTGGCGGCCGACGCGCTTGGCGTCCTCGACCGACGGGCCGTAGACATAGCCGGCGAGACCATAGGGTGTGTCGTTGGCGATCTTGACCGCGTCGGCTTCGTCCTTGGCGCCGATGATGGTCAGCACCGGCCCGAAGATCTCCTCGCGCGCGATCGTCATGTCAGGCGTGACGTCGGCAAAGATGGTCGGACGGACGTAAAAGCCCTTGTTGACGCCTTCGGGCAGGCCCGGGCCGCCGGCAACGAGCGTGGCGCCCTCGTCGATGCCCTTCTTGATGAGGCCCTGGATCTTGTCCCACTGGCCGCGATTGACGACCGGGCCGATGGTGGTGCCTTCGGCGCGCGGATCGCCGGCCTTGGTCTTGTCGGCGACGGCCTTCGCGATCGCGGCGACTTCCTTCATCTTGGACAGCGGCACGATCATGCGCGAGGGCGCGTTGCAGGACTGGCCGGAATTGTTGAACATGTGCATCACGCCGCCGGTCACCGCCTTTTGCAAGTCGGCGCCTTCGAGGATGACGTTCGGCGACTTGCCGCCGAGCTCCTGGCTGACGCGCTTCACGGTGGGCGCGGCGCGCTTGGCGACGTCGATGCCGGCGCGGGTCGAGCCGGTGAAGGAGATCATGTCGATGTCGGGGTGCTCGCTCATGGCGGCGCCGACCTCGGGGCCGAGGCCGTTGACGAGGTTGAACACGCCCTTCGGCACGCCGGCTTCATGGAGGATTTCCGCAAAAATCAAAGCCGAGGTCGGCGTGAACTCGCTGGGCTTCAGGATCATGGTGCAGCCGGCGGCGAGCGCGGGCGCGACCTTGCAGGCGATCTGGTTCAGCGGCCAGTTCCAGGGCGTGATCATGCCGACCACGCCGATCGGCTCGCGCAGCACCATGGCGGTGCCGACCGGCTCCTCGAAATGATAGTTCTTGAGCACGTCGAGCGTGGTCATGAGATGGCCGAGGCCGGCGCCGGCCTGCAGCTTCTCCGCCATCGGCAGCGGTGCGCCCATCTCGTCGGAGACGGCGGCGCCGATCTCCTTGAGGCGGCCCTTGTAGATCTCGATGATCTTGGTGAGCAGCGCGACGCGCTCCTCGCGGCTGGTCTGGGAGAAGGTTGCGAAGGCGCGCTTGGCGGCGGCAACCGCCTTGTCCACGTCGGCCTTGGAGCCCAGCGCAACCTCGTACGTCGCCACTTCCGTCGCGGGATTGATCACGGCGGTGGACTTCTTGACGGCGGGATCGACCCAGGCGCCGTCGATGTAGAATTGCATGCGATTGACCATCGTTAACCTCTTCTTGGGGGCTTGGAGGGGGCGTTTCGGCAGGCATCATTGCACGAAAGCGCCGGCAATTGAACCCGCCATATGCGGGGCCAGCGTTGCGGCGGACGCGCGGAATATGGGACGCGAGCGGGAACGAAGCAAGCGCCACGGGTCCCCGGCTCTGCGCAGCAGCGTTGCACGCTGCAGCGCGTCCGGGACACAAGATTGTAACGAGTCTAGACGGTCTCGTGCCCCGGACGCAGCGCAGCGCTTCTTCAGTGATGCGCTGCTGGGCCGGGGCCCATCCCGGCTAGATTACTTAACTACACCGCCATCTTCCGATGGGCGATCGGCGCGCCGGTGGTGAGGCTTTCCGCCGCATCGATGATCGCATCCGGCATGAATGCCGTAGCGACGGTAGAGGTCGGCGACGGTGCCGGTCTGGCCGAACTGCTCGACGCCGAGCGCCTCGACGCGATGTCCGCGGACGCTGCCGACCAGCAGCTTTTCGATGTGGCTGGGATGCTGCACGCCGAGTCGATCGTGCCGCAGACTTCGCGCGGCGGTCCAGCCCGCGTGGAGCCGATCGGCCGAGGTGATTGCGAGCAGGCCGATGTCGCGGCGGCTCTCGCCGATAAAGCCAATGGCCTCGATTGCTTCCGGCGCGACTGCGCCGTATAGGCAATCACGATCCGGCATTCGGGCCCGGCTTGTGCAGCCAGTAGGCGCGCCATCGGGGATGCCCTGCTGCAGCTCCGGCGACATGATGCGTTGCGCCTGCTCGATGCTACCCGTGAAGGCGGAGGATGGGCACATTTGCACATCAAGGAACTGATGTTCTTTGATCTGATCGCGCAACGAATCTACCTTGTTCCGCGGGCATGGTCGCGTTCTTGTTCAAGATTGATGATGCCCCTTGCGATGCTGTCGTCGTCGCTTTCGAAGGATTTCTGAAGCGGTGCGCAACATGATTTAACGCAGACACATTAGCTTAGGCCGTCTCAAGGCTAATGCACAGCTACGCGCAGCGCGGATAAACCTGACGCTGGTCGCCTTCGGTGCGGCGCAAAGACAAGATAGGCGCAGAGCGCCGATAAGCCTATCGGCGGGATACGAACGGCGAACCGTAGGCTTTGCAGAAGAGTGTGATCGTCTGGTTGCGGTTGGATGCGCCTTGTGTCCGTGGCACGAACCCGCATTCGTCCAGCGGGGAACGACATAAGTTTCGGCGCTGCCGGCCCACAACTTCGGCCTACTCCCGCGATGCCTCGCAGACGTTTTGCGCGTCATCATATGCGCGTTCGTTGGCAACTCCCTCGGCTCTAACGATCGGCTAAAAACAGAGGTCGTCTGTGTCACGGCAGGCTACGGGGCGTCTGTCATTAAGGTTGTGCCGAACATGGTTCGACTGCATCTGGACAGCCGCGGCACTAGAATAACTATCGGGCCTCGAGCTCAAGGTGTGGCAGAATGAGCGAGATCACGATAGCCGTGCGTCCCGCCTTTGTAGTCTTGAATGCGATACTCATCCTCCCCGAGTTTAGAGATGTAGCTCGGACCGATCGGGACTTTTCCATAACCACCTGGCACATCCAAAACATAAAGTGGCTGACAGATTCCGGAAACGCGCCCGCGCATTGTGCGGACTATCTCTTGTCCGTCGGCAATAGATACCCTGAAATGATCAGTACCTTGAGCCACATCCAGATGGTGGAGATAGTATGGTTTTATGCGATTGCAGATCAGAGCGCGCATCAGAGCGCTGAGAACTTCGGCGCTATCATTTACGCCCTTTAATAAAACCGATTGGGAAAGAAGGGGAATTCCTCGGTCGGCAAGCGCAGCACATGCATCCTTGGCGCCTTTCGTCAGCTCGTTCGGATGATTAATATGAAGAACTATGTAAATAGCGCATCGCCTCCGGCTTAGTAGATCCAGTAGTTTTTCAGTAATGCGAGCCGGCTCTACAACGGGAATTCTGGTGTGGAATCGGATGACTTCGACATGTTCGATGGCATCGAGCGACTCCAGAATTTCCTGCAGGCGTCGGTCTCCGATCAAAAACGGGTCGCCCCCGGAAACAATGACCTCCCAAGCCTCTGTCGTTTCACGGATGTATTCCAGAGCCGCCGCCAACTCCTCTGTTCGAAGACTTTCACCACCGCGACCGACTTTTTCGCGACGGAAGCAGAATCTACAATAGACTTGGCATGTCTGCGTGGGCAACAGAAGAATACGATCCGGGTACCGATGGACCACCCCCTTCAGCTTCGTGAAAGCACCATCGCCTATGGGATCGCCGCGTTCTTCGTTTCTTACGCGCAATTCATTCGCCGTCGGAATGAACTGCCGAGATATTGGATCATTCGGATCGTTGGCGTTCGACGCTCGGCGCATCTCGGATGTGATCCGTACCGGAAACTTGTCGACCACTTCGACCAAGCCAAGCGCTGACTCCTGCGATGTCAGTCCATGCTGGAGCAAACCCTCTAGCGTGGTGATTGAACGATCGTCTTCTCGTGGGGCAGCGGCGACAGTGTCTGTCATGGGAATAGCCTCCTGTCTCTAGTGTGCGCTATGGCCTCAGAATTTGCCTCAATCAGCCCTTGTCGTCGCCTATCCAATCTATGAGTGTGTCACCGTGTCTCATTTTGCTTTGGCCGCAACCAAGACGGAGCAGATTGGACCCTTGATGTACGAGATCGCCCCCCGGACTGGCGGAGCTCCGGTTTCGTAGAAAGCGCTTGCGCGATCCAGCATCTTCCTGGATCGGCTTCCGAACGGATACCGCTGTGGTGCGTAATCCCATGCAAGCCGGCGACGTCCGACGCAATCCGCCATCGATTTCGACGGAAGTCGGCTACCCATCCCGATCGAAGTCGGCCACCCTGTTGAGACAGGACTGACGCTCTCGAAGACGATCGAAATCGCGGAGGCCCCCTTTGCAGCCAAGCAAGAGAGGTCTGCCGAGAGAGCGCCGATGCGTATTCCTCCGTTGAGGCTTTCAATTACCCACATCGTCGACGAGTTCTGATTGAGCGGCCGAAGGCGATGTCGTTAAGACGTGTTAGCCCTCGCAACACCACGATGTTTCCTGGCGGCGGATCGTGGTTGCGCGCGAGGTAGCCGCCCAGCATTACAATCTGGAGCAAGTAGATGGCGAGGGTCTTGAGCAAGATGCGCGGCTTGGACTGCGCCGCGTCGATGGCATTTAGCGTCGCGATTTCGGTTGAGGTGAGGACTGTCTCCGGCGCAACGTCGCTCGCCGCGCAGCGCATGGCAGTCCCGGGAAAATGGCCGGCCAGCATCCCGCTCGGTGACGCGCGGATTATCGAAGAAGCTATAGGCCGCCTTCGTCGCCGCACGCGGCCGGGCCGGTTGGCCAGGTGCCGCCGACATCTGATCAAGCAGGCGGCCGAATCGGCGCGCCAATCGCTTGTCCGGCAGCCCTGCCGAAACGACTTCGTCGTCATCCCAGCCTGCAGCACCGGCTCCCGTGTCTCCGCTCATCTGTGACGCCTCCGCGAATCGGCGTCGCAAACAGAATCACAGGCGATTCAACCGATGCAAATCCTACGCACGAGATGTGGGTGATCGAAATCCGTTGAGGGCCGCCTTTTTTGACCGACAAGTGCCCTGGCTGCGCTGCAGGCCGAGCGTGGGGCCCGGCTGCGAGCCGAGGCGATGGCTGCCAGCGCGCAAGCGGAGCTGTCGGATAACACGGCGCTGATCGCGCATCTCGAGTTGCGGATCGACAAACCCAAGCGCGAACTGTACGGGCAGCGCTCCGAGCGCGCGGCGCGGCTGATCGAGCAAATGGAATTGGAACTCGAAGAACTCGCCACCACGGCGAGGGAGGATGAGCTTGCCGCGCAGGCCGCAGCGGCGAAGACGCAGAGCGTCCGCCCCTTCATGCAAGCGGCCGGCGCGCGAGGAGTTCACTTGCTGCGATTGTGAGAAGATCAGCCAGCCGCCTGCGCCGTTCCATGCCACGCCGCGCGGCTTCATCGGATCGCAATTACTGGCGACGA
This sequence comes from Bradyrhizobium sp. CCBAU 11361, assembly GCF_028128935.1. Classification (NCBI taxonomy): domain Bacteria; kingdom Pseudomonadati; phylum Pseudomonadota; class Alphaproteobacteria; order Hyphomicrobiales; family Nitrobacteraceae; genus Bradyrhizobium; species Bradyrhizobium sp. CCBAU 11361. Next base: position 3,983 of record NZ_LBJZ01000137.1, on the reverse strand, counting down.
TCCTGTTCGACAAGTTCGGCATGCATGTCCACTCAACGCGCTTCAAGTGCGAGCGGATCGACCTGCCATTGTCGACGCTGGCCGACCAGGCCGGCTTTCGCCGTCATGCCGCTCTTCCAGCTGATCGAGCGTCATGTGCTCGCAGCCGAGCGCCTTCATGGCGACGACACCACCAGCCGTATCCTGGGAAGGGCAACTACACGGTCGGGCGGATATGGACTTATGTGCGGGACGACCGGCCCTTCGCCGGGCCTGCGCCGCCGGCTGCGGTCTATTACGCCTCGCGCGATCGACGGGGCGAGCATCCCCAGAAGCAATCTGGCGCCGCAGAAAAGCTGCAAGCAAAGCACGATTTTTTCAGGATTACTGCGAAACCGTGGCCAAAAATCGCCGGTGTTTCCGTCCCGAAACCTTATCTTCAGGGACTGCAGCGCTAGCTACATGTTTACGACGGGGAGAGTGCTAATGGAAAAGTCAACTTTACGAGTTTCACGCCGAGTCTTTCTCAAGGGTACAGCCGCCGTCTTGGCTACGCCAATCTCGACTAATCCAGTTTTAGCCGCGGCAGATTCTCAGGCTGTCACATACGTTAGCTTCGGCGGAACGTTTCAAGAGATTGAACAAAAGTATGTAACAGTGCCTTTCGCTGAGGAAACGGGCATTAAAGTTAATGTCGTGCCGGCGCCAGATCTCGCCAAGATCAAAGCTCAGCAACTTACTGGAAACGTCGAATGGGATGTCTATGAGGTGGACGGTCCACTCATAGCTAGCGGATCTAAGCAGGGCTTTTGGGCACAGCTTGATCTCACAAAGTTCGACGTGGGAGACATGATAGTTCCGCCATCCAGCGATAGCGTTCCGTACTGTGCGGCGGCGACGGGTATCGCGTGGGATCCCGAAAAATACGGGCCGGGCAAGCACCCCACGAACTTCACCGAGTACTTTGACCTCACTAAGTTTCCAGGAAGGCGCACTCTCCGAAATTCGCCTATGGGAACCCTCGAGCTCGCGCTTCTCGCTGATGGGGTGAAGCCCGAAGAAATGTATCCACTGGATCTGGATCGCGCGTTCGGGATTCTTAGCAGAGTGAAACATAGCATCGTATTCACTGCGACGACACCTCAAACTGTGTCTCTGCTGCAGAATGGCGAGGTCGACTTCAGCTATACCTACTCGAATCGCGTGAAGGCATCGTGCGAACCCGGCGGCGGTAAGCCGCTGGCTTTTTCCGCAGATCAAAATATAGTTGTCGGCTATCGCATGACAATTCTTAAAGGGGCGCCCAATAAGGCCAACGCGCTAAAGCTTGTTGCCTATTTCAGTCGTCCCGAAGTTCAGGCCCGAGAACATGACAGAACTGGCTTGCTACCAGCGTCAAAAAAGGCGTTCACCTTGCTTACACCCGAAGCGCGCAAATGGCTACCCGACATGAACAATCCTCATAACCTGATAGTAAGTGACGAATATTGGGCTAACAACCTCGAAACTCTGGTAGAGCGTTATAAATTGTGGATGATGAGCTAACCAGGCCGCAAAGAGCTTTCATCGTGGCTGATCGAGCAGTCGGCGTTAACGTTCGAAGAGCTGGAATCCGTCAGCACTGAAGATGAACTGCCGTCTGAATGCGCCGCTTGCCAAGTCGACTGATCTTCCACTGACCTGCCACTGCATTTTCATCCAGCGGCAGTTAGAGTCTTGAGGTTTTGTACGCCAAGTGGCGCGGATGGAGCAACGGACGATCAGCGGAGCTGGTCGGGGTTGCGCAGCCGATCGTCCGTTGCGGTGAGGTGGGCGGCGTAGGCCGCGGGGGTCAGGTATTTCAGCGACGAGTGGGGACGCTGGAGATTGTAGTCGGCGACCCCAGTTGGCGATCTTGGCGCGGGCGTCATCGAGATCGAAGAACAGGGTCTCGTTGAGTAGCTCATCGCGCATCCGGCCGTTGATGGGGAAGACGGCCCCGCTCCCTCGGCGCCGGCGATATACTCGCGATGGACGAACCCGCCAACAGGGGCAATTGACCAATGGAAGCCGCCACAATTGGGTTGGACATTTCGAAGCACGTATTTCACATCCATGCAGTTGATGACCAAGGCCAAGTGGCCGGTCGCCAACGTCTCCGACGAGGCGAGATCGTGTCGTTCTTCTCCTCGCTCGCGCCTTGTCTAGTCGGCATCGAAGCCTGCGCGACTGCTCACCACTGGGCGCGGGAGATTCGGTAGTTTGGACACGATGTCAGATTGATTCCGCCAGCCTATGTTAACCCCCTACCTACGAAGAGGAGCCAAGAATGACGCCGCTGACGCGGCCGCGATCTGCGAAGCGGTCACCCGTCCCAATATGCGGTTCGTTCCCATCAAGAGCGGCGAGAACCAGGGCTTCTTGATGCTTCATCGTGCAAGAGGCTTATTGGTCCGCCAACGAACCATGACAGCCTGCGCCATTCGGGCTCACTTTGCTGAGTTCGGAATTATCGTCGGGCAAGGCCGGCAACGGGTGCATGGTCTGGTGGACGTGTTGGATGACGAGGAACTGACGCTACCGGCCCACGCCCGGATCGCACTAGCCGTCCTTGTGAACCAACTGAAGGAATTGGACCGGCAGGTCGAGGCTATCGAGCGCGAGCTGGCTCAGATCCAGCGCGTAAATCCGATGGCGAAGTTGCTGTCCTCGATCCCCGGGATCGGTCCCATAACGGCCACAGCTCTCGCCGCGACCGTACCGGACGCGACAATTTTCCGCTCCGGGCGGGAGTTCGCGGCCTGGCTTGGCCTGACGCCTAAACAGAATTCCACCGGCGGGAAGGACAGGCTCGGCCGCATAACAAAGCAGGGCGATTCCTATCTCAGGAACTTGCTTGTCATCGGGGCACGCAACGTCGTTCGGTATTCAAAGGCCCGGTCCCGGGTCGGAGCTGGCTGGATCGAAGCCCTTCTTGAACGGCGTCGGCCCATGGTTGTTGCGGTCGCTGTCGCCAACAAGTTGGCTCGGATCATCTGGGCAATGATGACGACCGGTGAGTTCTATCGGCCTAAGCTCGCGGCCTGAGCTGCCGCGCTTTTTTGGCCACCCTAAGGTGTGAGGGCAGATGACAGCGTGATGGAAACCGGCGGAGCTGCGGATCGAGCAAGCCCGAAGAGTTTTAAGCGCAACAAGCGCGACCCGTTGATGAGACCTCGATCCGCGATCTCCATCAGGGCCAGCGGCCATGGCATCGGTCGCACTAACAGGCCGTATACATACATGAACGCACCCGACCGGTAACCAAAATGCTGCTGAAATCCCTTGCATCCGCGGGGCCGTCTATACATGAAACTCTCGACGAAGCCGTTCTGCATCGGCTTTCCCGGCGCAATGAAGTGCCAATCGATGGCTGCGTCCTTGCACCAAGCGAGCATGGCGTTGCAGGCGGCGCTCATCGACCACCCCACCACCCGGCGTGAGAACAGGTCGATCACAGCTGCGACGTAGAGCCAGCCCTCGGCCGTCCAGAGATACGTAAAGTCGGCGATCCACTTCTGGTTCGGCCGCTCGGCTGCGAACTGCCGATCAAGGAGGTGCGTCGGTACGGCCTCGACCTGTCGATTGCCGCTGTCCTTCGGCAGGTGCCGGCCGCAAGCCTTGTAGGCGCATCAGCCGTTCGATTTGGTGGAGGCCGCAGTCCGCCCCCTCGGCGAGCAGATCACGCCACACTCGGCGCGCGCCATAGGTGCGGTCGCTGGCCATGAAGCTGGCCTTGACCTTACCGCCGAGCTCTTCGTCGCTGCGGGATCTGGCGCTCGGCGAGCGGTTCAGCCAGGCATGGAAGCCCGACGGCGACACCCCCAGCGCATCGCATAGCCATGCCACCGGCCAGATCGCCCGGTGCTTCGCAATGAAGACGAACTTCATGTCGCTTCCTTCGCGAAGAAGTCGATCGTTAATAAGCCGAATTGGGCTGAACTGGACAGTTGAGCGTTGGCCAGAGTGAGAGCAGGAAGAGGGAC
>NZ_LBJZ01000136.1:0-17579 GCF_028128935.1 Bradyrhizobium sp. CCBAU 11361 | reverse complement strand
CTGACGCGTCGCAATCGGCTTCCGGCCCGGCCGGCCGTCGGCAATGTGCTCTTCCGGAAAGTGTTTCCGGATGCGCTCCCATTGCTCGTCCGTCAGCCGACTCATCTTTCCTTTATAGCCGATCGACGCTGATCTTCAATTTTGAGATAGGTTCTAGTCTCATTCCGGATTCCATGCTTGTTTGACATACCGTCAATCAACGTCTTTGACGCCCTATGACATTCACTGCGCCTGGACAGACGAGCGGCTCTCCACCTGCAACCACGATACCTGTCAAATCGGTGCCCAAAATTGCTTCGCCGCGAACAGTCGCAGTCAGGGCAATTATGCTTCAAAGCGGAGCCGGCCCTTTCAGCGATTCAGTGTTCGGGACTCGCAAAGCCGATCCTCGATGCAATTGGCACATTCCCGAAATGCCACGGATTGAGCATCGAAGAAACCCGGCAAGTCGCGTCTGGGCCATGAGGAGCAATCCTTCGAAAAGAAATCAAACGCGTGGGGCAGAGCGCCCCCCTCCGGAAACGTGCGGCGCGCTAACGATGTCTGCAAAACAACATTGCTGGCTCCGTGACAAGGCCAGCACTCATTTCCGGTTGCAGCTGTTCCGACATGACTTCGTCGCTCCCAATTCCCCGGTTCCTCACGTCCGCGACCCATGATGTTCGACCGAAAGGCCGCAGCGCTCGTAGTTAAGTTGTTGAATAAAATGCAGGACGGCTTTTCGGTGCCTCTTCCCACGCACTTGGCACGACTCTTGAGTGTCGTCGGGTCACGGCGGCGGGAGCTGCCTACCGGCATTAGTGATTGATCCTCTCACTAAGAGGGAGACAATTAATGAAGACTGAGATGTCAGCATACTGTGTGACAGAATTGCTGAAGAAGCATCTGCACTTCGGGAAGCAGGTCTTGGCCGTTCATAGGAGCCGTTGGCGGACTCCGCAGGGTGGCAACTCCTCTAGCTAGCTATGTCTGCGAGCGTCCGGCCTTTTACGCAAGGCGCACAGCCAGGCCTGAAGAGCACAAGTAATGAAAACGCCGTGACCGAGTGCGGATTGGCAGCTTCCATGGAAACTGTTGATCACAAAGCATGAACTGGCGGCGATCGGCCAAAGGACGGCGTTCAGGCAATCACCGGCTTTGGCAATCAACGAGTTAAGTCATGGATTGTGTGGATTTTCTTCGGACAAACATAGCGAAAAAGCAGTTGCCGACCTACGTCTATGGTTATCCTTCCAAGCGCGCTTATCGGGCTTTTCCGCAGCCACTCCGCATAACTGATGTCGTTGAGCAGGCCAGGCGTTCCAAGCAAATCAACATCTATATCCATATCCCGTTCTGCCGCTATCGCTGCACCTACTGCACCCTCTTTCTTACGACGCGCCAAACAGCAGCGACGAGGGAGTCTTATGTTGTTCGGCTGGCAGAGCACATCGCGCGATATGGAGAATACTTCGGAGATAGAGAGGTTGTAAGCATCTACTTCGGCGGCGGCACGCCAACCCTGTTGACTCAACATCAATTCAGCGATCTTTTTACCGCCCTCGACGCTGCATTTCCAAAGCGAAGCCGGAAATGTGAGATTACGGTCGAGAGCGCGCCAGACAGTTTCGACAACGACCTTCTGGAATGCCTAAAGGGGCATGGCGTCAACCGAATGAGCATGGGCATCCAAAGCATGGTAGCCCGCGAGCTTGCGCACACTGGTAGACCATATTCGATCGAGACTGCAGAAGCCGGAATCAAAGCACTGACGGAATGTTTTTCCCACGTCAATCTTGATCTGATCTACGGCCTGCGTGGTCAAACCCGTGACTCCTGGAACTTTTCGCTTGGCCGCGCGCTCGACTACGAGCCACAGACAGTCTCCCTTTACCCCGTTGTTGTTCGTCCGATGACAAACATCATGACCTCGAAGGCGCACGACCCCGAATTATTCTTTTCTGATGCGGAAAAGTATGAGGTCTACGACCAGAATGTCGCTCTGATGGCAGCCAAAGGTTACCGCCAGGAATCCTTTACGCGTTTCACCAAGATCGCCGGCGGCCAAGCCTACCGGCAGGAGAACTCGGATTTCGAGGGAACGCCCCTGTTAGGATTAGGAGCTGGCGCCAGAAGCTATTTCGGGCAATATCACTATGGCTCGGACTATGCAGTCAATTCGAGTGTGGCTTCGTCGATCATCAACGCTTTCTCGGCTCGCTCCTTCGATCCTGAGGCGATAGCATCGCACGGGATCAAACTGACGCCGGACGATCTCGCGCGTCGCTACGTCCTGCTTGGCCTCACGTTGTCAGCCCTGAGCAGAAAGAACTACGCTTCAGTATTCGGACGCGAACTGACCGCCGATTTCAGCGAAGAGCTCAAGGCGCTCGAATGTCTGCAGCTCGTCGACCTGGCCGACGGTGATACTTATCGACTGACTCACTCGGGATTCACATATTCGAGCATTGTGGCGAGGATGTTTTACTCGGGCACGATAGTGGCTCTGGAAGAGCAATATCAGGCAGCGTGAGGTGCAGTATGCAAGAGGTCGCGAAGCATTCACCACTCTGGTGGGACTCGGGCTACGCCGAACCCAACGTATCGTGTATGGGTGGTCCCAGTCCCGAAATCTTCGAGATAGCACCAGCTCTCCGCACGAAGAGCGTGGTTGTGGAGCTGGGTTGCGGGGAAGGTCGCAATGCCCTCTATTTGGCTCATTTTGATCATCAGGTGATCGCGACCGACATCTCCGAAACCGCTATCTCCAAGCTGAACCGCCTCGCAGGTGATCTTGGCGTGAACATAACGAGTGGGGTCGCTCGTGTGGAAGACTTCCAGCCGCATGCTTACCTGGACATCTTTATAGCGCATTGCGTACTGCATTTCACCGAACGGGGAGTCTGGAAGCCGCTCGTCACGACCTTAATAAATCGAACGCGCCCTGGGGGATTTCATTGCTTCACGAACACGCTCGATCAACCAGACCATCCTATTTCGAAGGAGTCTTTGGCATCTGGTCACAAGAAATCGTTCCAGCGCGGCGAGCTGGAGGCCATCTATACAGAAGCGGGCTGGGAGATCTTGCGCTCTGATCATTACATCAAATGGGACTCGCACCCTGGCATCCCAATCCATTCACACTGCATCGAGAAAGTTGTGGTTCGTAGACCAATTGGATCTGAGGATCTTCCGCGAATGAGAGCCGAGCTCATCAAGGAAGCCGGAATAATTCCTTCCAAACAGTTCAATTCATTGAAACTTGGCACACCACGCGATGCCATAATCGAAATACTCGGCTCGCCGCCAGCCAGCCATCTGGTGACGACTGACCGAAAAACAGTTGGCGGCAACAATCGAGAGGCCATAACGGACGGCTACGTACGTGAGGATATGATCTATGGTCATCACGGCCTTCAGTTCGTCAATGGAACGCTTACCGGCAAATATCGATATTTCACGCCGCCGGTGCGCTTGAGCATTCGAGATGAGTAATGCTCGAACGTTTTCTCATTGTCCGCCATGACCGCCCGAAATTCGTCGCGGATCACGTCACCACCATCACCAAGGTCGCGAGGGACATCCGAGACCAAGATCGGCTGTAAGACGCCGCGAATGATCTCGCGCGCCCGGTTCAGAAGCCGCGCATCGGGCGGGAACATCACGTTCTTGGGCTGCACCGTGGTGTCGACGATGACGCGGTTGAAGTCGGACGGCTTGACCACTTCGGTCTTGGTGGCGACCGAGAGGCTCCCCCTGCAGCAGCGCTTGCAGCTTCTCCTCGCCCCGCGCTGGCGCCAGCGTGTCAGCGGAAGAGCGATCGACATCAGCCGGTGCTGGAAGAACTCCTCACCGCAGAAGAACTGGTAGGGGCGGTTCTCCAACCAGCACTCAGACAACACCTCGCGGAGAGGTCGTAGGTGTGCTCGAGGATGGCAAGTCCTGCCATCAGCCGCGTCGGCAGCGGCGGCCGGTCCGGCTTGTCCTCGTAGACCGCGCCGAATCGCTCCTCGAGGAACGACCAGTCGATCGTCCGCGAAAGCTTCACTAGAGCGTGGTTTATGTCGATGATCGCGTCCAGCCGCGAGCGCAGAAGATCGGCCTGTCCGCTGTCCGACGTTCCTTGGGTCGCATCGTCCCCTCCGATGCGAACACGGAATCATGACCCGCGATCCGACGAATCGCAAAAATGAAATTGCAAGCTTTCGGGCCTTCAAACCCAAAAAGCTTGCATTCTCAAACCTGGCTCCGCTCCAAAAATCGACTCCCGCTCACCCGCTTGGGAGGTTCTTCATGGTCGACTTATGCTCGGGCGCGGTGGCCAGCTCGCAGGTGGCTTGTTCGTAATACGATCGCAGCGCCGGAGCAAACCCTCCAAAGCGAGCCGCTGGTGGACCAGTTTCCCACTGAGTTGGCGAGCGAGGTCATTAAGCGCATCATAGGCGGCGACCATCGCCGAAGAGTCGGCCGCGGTCGGCACAATCGCGGCCACCCAGGCGACCAACGAGCCAATCGAGCGCTCCGACCCGTGCACCTTCCTGCCTCAATGGTGGAAATTGCCCCTCCTAGTGCGTCGCGCCCATGCCGCGCAAGATGCTGAGGCCAATGGCAAGACCCTCATATCCCTCGACCCGAAACAAAGCATAGGTTGCCCAACAGGCAACCAGAATGTCTTTTGATTGCTTCGTCAGAATATTGAGCGACAGCGTGCTGACCTTCCTCCAATCAACTGCAGTTGGTCCATCGGAATCCATCCGCCGGACCTCGGCCTCAATCCATCTGAATTCGACGGCCACACGAATATCGACGCCGGCCGGTACAGGACCCGGAAAAGGCGCGGCGCCGCGACGCGAGCGCGCAGCGATGTTGTCGCGAACCATGATCGAATAATCGATCATGCAGACAATACCACCCGCGCGTTGCCAGACATTGCATCATTGGAACGGTCGACCCCGTACTCGTCCCGGACAATCCACTCAGATCCAATGCCCTTGTAAGCCACCACTGCCGCTCCTTGCACAAGCGCTACTGCTGCTTGCATGCCTCCATCAAGGCTTGTGCCAATCGCTTACCTAGATTCTTAAACGCTATTTGTCCAATCTGAAGTGTCATGAAAGCGAACAGCATGTTGCAGAGCTGACATCAGAGTCCTCCTGTCGGCTCCATCACTACCCGCCGCCATGTCAGGCTAAGAGACACCGTGCCACACCCCTCGTTCGCGCCCCGAACGTTTTCAACGATCGAACATCGCGGAATGCTGTTAAACTGAACCGGTGCGCTCACGGCGCGGTCTCAGAGCCGCAGGAGCACAGCGAGATGCGCGCAGCTTCCGCAAGAAGCGATTGATCATTTGCTAATGGTCTGGCCTTATCCGGAGTTCCTGCGCATCTACAGCGAGACCCCACAGTTTGAGGCCTAGTGTCAACTACCAACCCTCGCAATTGATCTAGATGACAGAGACATGTCACGTTCCCGGATCGTCGCGGTCAAGCGCACGAGGAAGCAGCATGCAAGAGCAATCACAATCTGTCCTCGCCAACGGCTCCGTTCAATCTGGCGGTTCGTCGCTTGCCGAAATGCTGCGCGCTCAAGTCGGCTGCAGCCGAGAACTCTCGTTCCTCATGGAAGCACATGACGGTCTCTCCGCCGCGATCGCCAAACGCGCAGGTTTCACCGGCCTCTGGGCATCGGGCCTTTCGATAGCATCATGTCTGGGCTACCGGGACGCCAGTGAAGGATCGTGGAGTCAACTTGTCGACGTCGTCGAGCGGATCGTGGATTCGAGCCAGCTGCCGGTTCTCGTCGATGGTGACGGTGGGTTCGGCAACTTCAACAACGCTCGCCTGCTGGCGCGCAAACTCCGCCAGCGGGGCGCTGCCGGGGTCGCGCTGGAGGACAGCTGCTTTCCGAAGATGAACTCGTTCGTTGGTGATCTGCATCCCCTCGCCGACATCGATGAGTTCTCTGGCCGCCTGCGTGCTGTGAAGGATACAGTCGCGCAAGACTTCGTCCTTGTGGCTCGGATAGAAGCGCTAATCGCTGGCCACGGAATGGACGAAGCAATCTCGCGCGCTCACGCCTACGCCGAGGCTGGAGCCGATGCGATCCTCATTCACTCGCGAAGGACCGCCGCCGACGAGATCCTCGCGTTTGTGCGCGCCTGGCAGAACAGGCTGCCGGTGGTGATTGTACCAACGAAATACTATCGAACGCCGGTCTCTGCCTATCGCGAGGCTCGCATTTCCACGGTGATCTGGGCCAACCACTCCGTGCGGGCTGCAATAGCCGCTATGCGGCAGGTCTGCGGTCGTCTCTTCGCTGAGGAGAACACTGCGAGCATTGAGCCCAATATTGCGACGCTCGACGAGGTCTTCGAACTGTTCAGGTATGACGAACTTGCCAGCGCGGAAGCGCGCTATCTTCACCCTCCCGGCCGAGGGTAATAACCTCCCATTCGCAACTACAACCGACTCATTCTCGAAGGAACAACACGATGCGGCCGGCTGCTTTACCATCACACTCTGGGGTACTTTTCAACAAAGAACCGATTTTTCTTCCTGAAATTGAGTGCACCATCGTCCGGCGCGAGGGCTCCTGTGCGGCCGGATCGTACATTACCGCGGCATCTCAGTTCGAACTTCCCATCTCAACTCAACTTTCATCCAGTCACCGACGAAGGGCTACAAGCGAGTTCATTTCTCTCACGGAGAGACGCCGACGCGGACGTTGCGTCCTTCCTGAGCAGTGAGGTTTGGCTTTCAGAAAGCTCGTAGACCCCACACTGCAGCAACAACCGCAAGCGACATTTAGATCGATGGAGAACGCGCGTGTTGGCGCAACGGACGGTCTTGTTCAAATCATCAGGTACCGCTGCGGCGAGCACTGCCGCCAAGGCGGTTGCCGCGAGTGGTAAGGAAATAATCGATCTGACCGCCGGAGAGATTTGGAGCCAAACGGCGTCATCGGTGCGGGAAGGCGCGATCACCGCGATTGACCGCAACGTCAACCGGTACACAGACACGCTCGGTCTGATGGAGCTGCGCCGTGCGCTTGCTCGCAAGATTTCCGCCGAAACCGCACAACCCTGGTCGGCAGATGAGATCGCAGTGACGAGTGGCGCCAAGCAGGCGCTCTTCAACGCGGCAATGGTTCTTGTAAACCCGGGAGACGAAGTGCTGATCCCGGCGCCCTACTGGACCACCTTCCCAGCTCAAATCATCATTGCCGGCGGTACGCCCGTCTTCATTGAGACCCGGCACAACAACTATGTGCCAACGGTTTCGGATCTCGCGGCGGCCGTTACGGCAAAGACTAAGGCAATCGTGATCAATACTCCAAATAATCCGACTGGGGCGGTCTATGCCCGCGACACGCTTTCTGACATGGCTCAGCTAGCTATCGACCGTGGCCTCTGGATCATCTTCGATGAATGCTATGCTGCTTTCGCCCACGCGCCACATTCCCATCATCCGATCGTCACGGTGGCGCCTCACGCACGCGATCGTACTTTGATCGTCAATTCATTCTCCAAGTCGTTGGCCCTGACCGGCTGGCGCATCGGGTACTTGGCTGGTCCAAAGACTGTTATTAGCGCGGTCAAAGCGTTACAAAGTCATACAACCTCCAATCCCAACGTCATTGCACAGCATGCGCTACTGCATCACTTGGAGTTAGGAGATGCCACCTTCCAACTGCAATTACAACGCCGTGTTGCCGACGCGCGGACGCTCGGGCTGTCAATCCTTTCAGCGCTAACACCAGTACCCACACCTGCCGCCCAAGGTGGATTCTACTTTTATCTCGATCTCACCGAACTGCAGCGGCGCGCCAACTACAATAGCCAGGAATTCAACGCCGATGACGTTGTAAATGCGTTGCTGATGGAGGCTGGTGTCGCGGCAGTTTCGGGCACCGCGTTCGGTGATTCAGCCGGTGTCCGTCTGTCATATGGCGTTGATCTCGACTTGCTCGACAAGGCCTTGCGACGTGTGACCGCAATTCTGAACACGTGGCAGTGAAAAGGCTGCAACCAAAGAGGCTTGACATCATGCTCAGCATTCTAGGTCACGTCATTGTTGTTGCCGCATATGGCCTGCGCCCGCGGCTTCCGACCAAGTGCGCGGCCGATGTGCCACCAATTGAAGTACTGGTGGCACCTCTTGGACAACGCGCTCGGCAATCGCTGCGACGAGGATAATCAAATGACTGCTCATACTCCCAGGAACGCCGTCATTCTTGCCGCGGGCTCCGGCACTCGCCTCCGGCCGCTGACGGATTTGCGGCCGAAGCCCTTGGTCGAGGTTCACGGCACGCCAATCCTCCACAATGCCATTCGAAACCTGGAAGCCGTCGGTGTCGAAGAAGTGACGATCGTTGTCGGCTATCGCAAGGATGCCATTCAATATGCCTGCGGCAGCCGCTTCGGCGAAGTAAAGATCAACTATGTCGAGTCGACTGTGTTCGACCGGACTGGCAGCGCCTACTCACTGTGGCTGGCGCGCAATTCGCTTCTTTCCGGAGACTGCTATCTCCTGGAAGGTGACGTCTTTTTTGAGGAGAATGCGCTGCGCTGTCTGGCCTCTTCCGATACTGTCGATGTTGCCGCGGTTGCACCGTTCGACTCGCGCATGCAAGGGTCCGCCGTAACACTTTCAGAGAACGGATTTATATCTGGGTTCCGAATGAAGCAGACAGCAGCGGATATTGAATCCAACGGCCCGGGTCTCTTTAAGACAATGAATATACTGCGGCTCAGTTCAGCTACGCTGAGCGAGACGATTGTCCCTTCGCTAGATGAGATCATTGGCTCAGGAGCTACACAAGCGTACACTGAGGAGCTACTAGCCTATCTCGTCCAAAGACGCGGGCTACAGCTTGCCGCCGCACGATGTGACGGTCTCCGCTGGTATGAGATCGATAGCACGGACGATCTGAAAATTGCTGAAAGCATTTTCGGTCCCACATCAGCCCAATCGTCAGCGCGATTGCTCGCGCGGCGAGTTGTTTGATAAGGTCGGTGCTAGTGGTCCGTCAGCTTCTCGATCCGGCCAACGCCGTAACCGCAACTGGCCTTGGGCTTTCCGCCCTCGGCATCCACTGTGCAATCGCCGGCTTTCCGGAGATCGGGGTCGCTGTTGCGCTCTGGGCGTTGCTGGCCGATCACCTCGACGGCGTCGTGGCCCGACGAACACGGGGCCGCCGGGCAGAGACCTGTCATGTCGGCAAGAATCTGGATTCTTTTGCCGACTTGGTGAGCGCTGGTGTTTTTCCGGCTGTGACGTCAATAATCGTTGGCCACGGCTCAGCACTTTCCGTTGCCGCAGGAACCATACTCGTGTTGGCCAGTGCGTTGCGATTAAGCTATTTTAACGTATTCGGATCTCCCGGTGGCCGGTTCATCGGAGTGCCGACCACCTACGTCGTGCCGGTGACGGCAATCATATTCTTGCTCCGTCCGATCATTCCCGAAGCGATTTTCCCCAATCTGTTCGCGGTGGTCCTCATCGTAGTTGCGATCCTGCACATCGCTCCGCTCCGAGTACCGAAGACGGCTGGTGTTATGTACTTCGTCATCACGGCATTCTGTGTGGCGGCATCAATTATGCTTGCAACAAGGGGACTGGCATGAGTACGCATCTTGAGTACGCGCAAGCAAGTCGTCGATGCGAACAAGACCACACCCGCGGCTCGATCTACCGAGAGCTCGGCGTCGAACCATTTATCCAATGCGCCGGAGTCCGCACGATTTATGGAGCAAGCAATCCGAGCGACGAGGTCATCGCTGCAATGACCGCGGCTGCGGAGGCTTTTGTCGACATGGATGAACTCGCTGAAGCCGCAGGCCGAAGGATGGCCACGCTCACCGGCGCCGAATGGGGGGTCATCACGGCCGGAACTGCAGCCGCGCTAGCGTTAACGACTGCAGCGTGCATTGCCGGCAACAATCCGGAGCTAATGTTGCGGTTGCCGGACACATCGGGACTGCGCAACAAGGTGTTGATCCCTTCGGATCAACGTTTCGCCTACGAACAGGCGATTCGCGTCGCCGGCGCTGAAGTTGTCAGCGTTGCCACCATCGACGAGTTGTCGCGTGCAATCTATGGTAATGCCGCGATGATCTGCGTGCTCGGTCGCATGGACGCTTCGTCGGTGTTGCCGCTAAGGTCGATCTTGCCCCTTGCACGTGCGCACAGTGTGCCCATTCTCGTCGATGCGGCCGGCCTCTCGCCTGGAAAGCCCGACCGTTGGACAGAGGCCGGAGCGGATCTGGTTGTTTACGCAGGCGGCAAATATATCCGTGCACCGCAGTCGACTGCGATCGTGCTCGGCAATGAGCGGCTTTGCAAGGCGATCTGGTGGAATGGTGCACCTCATCAGGCCTTTGGCCGGTCAATGAAGATCGGCAAGGAAGAGGTAGTCGGCGCTGTAACCGCGCTCGATCGCTGGATTAATTTTCAGTCGGCCAAAGACGAACGCGACCGATGGCTTCCGCGATTGAAGCGGATTGCGGCTCACCTTTGCATGCTACCAGGCGTTACGACGGAAGTGCTGTCCTGGGCGAGTTCCGTGACAGCTATTCGGCTGAAGGTCATTTGGGATGCGGATGTTATTTCGTTTGATGCGGAAGACCTAAGGCTCGCACTCTTGCAGCGACGACCGCGGATTCTGATCCACGATTTTTGGTCCACGTCCACCTCGATCATACTGGATCCCGTGAATCTCTGCGATGAAGAGGCGGACATCGTCGGTCGCGCTTTGGCAGACGCATTTCGTGAACCCCAGTCCGTTGCTCAACCTGCTCTCAGCCGTCCTGCAGAGGTCGATATCTCGGGCACTTGGCGTGTCGATATTCAGTTCCTTCACGGTTCCGCTGCACACCATCTCAATATTCAGCAGAACGGCGAGCTCATATCTGGCGTCCATCACACGGGATCGTCTACCGGAGTCGTATCTGGCGAAGCTCATGGCCGCCAAGTCCAATTCGAGGCTGCGCACGAGCAGATACCGATTTGGCTGTTCTACGGTTTCAAGGGTGAGTTCGCAGACGATGGCTCAATCAGTGGAACTGTCCGACTGGGCGGCACCGCCAAAGAACATCTCGGGCCGGTTTTCAAGGGGCAATTTGGCTCCGCGGAATGGCGTGCAACACACGTCCGCACCACCAAGGATAACTCGACCGGGGTCACGCAGCCCGTCGCTCTAGCGCTGGGGGGACCGAAATGACCGTTCAGAACGTGGACATGCAGCCCCAGCATTCGATCAGCCTGCATGGCAAAGTTGCATTGGTCGTCGGCGGCTACGGAGCGATCGGCACAGCAATCTCCGAAAGGTTGGCCGTCGCTGGTGCGATCGTCATTGTTGCTGGAAGAAGTGGCGACCGGGCGCGAACTCTTGCCGCTGAACTAAGCGACAGAGGCTTATCTGTCCAAGGTGTCGAGCTCGACGCGTGCGATGTTGGAGCAGTGCGACGTCTCCCCTCCTCTCTCAAGCACCAATATGGTTCGATCGACATTCTGGTGAACTGCGTCGGGATCAATAGAGAGCAGAAGCTGCTCGAGGTGACGGACGAGGCTTTCGATAAGGTCTATCACGGGACATTGCGCGCCGGAATGTTTCTCGCGCAGGCAGTCGCGGCGCGTCAGGTTGAAGTCGGAAAGGGCGGCAGTCAAATTCACATCCTCTCGGTTCGGTCGTCACTTGGTTTCCGAGACCGCGGCTACAGCGCCTTTTGCGCTGCAAAGGGAGGCCTGGCTGTTCTTTTGAAGCAGCACGCAACCGAGTTGGCGCCCTACGGGATCACTGCCAACGGAGTCGCTCCTGGAGCTGTACGCACTTATAAGAACAACAAGGCGCTTGAGGACGCCGCGACGTTTCACCGGGCCATAGCCGATATCCCTCTAAGGCGTCTGGCGACGCCTGCCGACGTCGCTGGAGCTGTGCATTTCTTCGCATCGCCTCTATCTCGATTCGTAACTGGTCAGATCCTGTATGTGGACGGTGGGCTTACGGCCAGCGCTTGAGGAAGCCCTTTGTCAAAAGGAGAAGATGATGAAAATCGGCGTAGTCGGAGCTGGCATTGTTGGTACTTCCATCGCCTATCACCTTGGCAAGGCTGGCGCACAAGTCACTGTCTTCGACATCGCCTGTCCTGGTGACGGTGTCTCCTCAACGTCGTTCGCCTGTCTGAATGCCTTCGGCCAACAAGAACCCGAGCTCCAGTTCCGGCTCGAGGCTATCAGGTACCACAGCACGATTGCCGACGAAATCGGAAGTGAGCAACTTCTTCATGTAACCGGAACACTGCGCTTTACTTCCTCCGAAAGCGGCGTCGCCGCGCTTTCTGAGAACGCGAAAAGAATAGGTGAACTCGGCAGCCTCGTGCGGCACGTCACAGCGTCATCCGCGGCCGAGCTCGCCCCCCTTGTCAAGACTCATTTGGCGATTGCTTGCGTATTTACACCCGAGGAAGGCTGGATCGAAGCGAAGGCGCTCTGTGAGCACCTCGCCCGGGTATCTGAGGAACGCTTCTCAGTAGAATTCAGGCGCGAACACATTTCAGCAATTGGAACGAGCGGCACCAAAGCGCTGGTCATCTCCCATCTCATGGGACGGACTGAATTTGACCAACTTGTGTTGGCGGCCGGAACTGAAACCAATACACTCCTGATGTCGGCGGGTATATGCCCCGTTCCATTGACGAGTGAGCCTGGACCACTCGTCGAATTCTCGTTTCCTAAGGGCGGCAAGGCCCTTCGCCATGTTGTGTATGCGGATAATCTTCACATCAAAGAAGGAGATCAAGGACGTTTTCTGGCAGGTGTCTCTCCTGACAATGGCGCAGCGGTTCTACATGAGCGTCTGGAGAAGGAACGCCTAGATCTTGTCTCCGAAGGGCTCCGATGGATAAGGGGCTTCGATGAAATGCAACAGAAGTGGATGATCGGCGCGCGACCGATGCCGTCAGATGGGCTGCCAATCATCGGAAGACATGGTGAGTGCTCGAGAATTCATGTCGCGGTAATGCACGGCGGACTGACACTTGGTCCCTTGGTAGGGCGTTTGGTGGCAGAAGCGGTAGTCAACGGGCGGACCGACCCCCGCCTTGAGCGCTATGCTTGCGTGAGATTCTCAAAGGAGGGTGTTCGGTCCGTCGCTGAGCACAGGTTCAAAAAGATCCGTTAGAAGGAAAGAGAAATGAGCCGCAATTCGACGGCTATGCGACGTCGGCGCCAGGTCAATCGTCGCGGCCAATGCGTTTTCCGCATTCTATCGGTAGACGTTTAGACCTTGACTAGTGTGAGGACACCAGGACCACAAGTGATGATCACCACGGAATTGCAAGACGTACACCATCAATGGGCCGATTACACATCGATCGCGACCGAGTATCACATCTACCCAAACTACGCCGACTGGCTGGTCCGCGCGCTCGGGATGGTCGTCTCTTGCACCCGGGACACTCGCGTCGCCGATATCGGAGCCGGATCGGGAAAGCTTACCCAGATGCTTGGAGAACTCGGCGCATCCGGTTTTGCAATCGAACCCAATGATGCAATGCGCGACGAGGGCGAAAGACTAACAGCAGCAAAGGGCTTTGATTTCCACTGGATGAAGGGAACAGCCGAAGACATTCCCCTAGACGATGCCGCCGTCGATTGGGTCTGCCTTGGTAGTTCCCTGCATTGGGCTGATACAACGCGCGCACTCTCCGAGGCGCATCGCATTTTGAGACCCGGGGGATCCATATCCGTCTTATGGGATCTGCGCGATGAAGAGCGTGACCCGCATTTTCGCGCGATCGAGGCGATCATTCACGAGACACGGCCCGGCCTAGGACGAGCGCCAACCATTATCCGGAAGTTGATGCTGGATCTGGACGAAGTCCTTACGCGACACGGGTTCGGGGAATGCATAAGGCTCGAGGCGGCTCATCGACGATGGTACACCCCAGAAGACTACGTACGCGCGTGGCGAACTGTTCGTGATTTGGCCGCGCAGACGACGCAGAAGGAGTACAATACGATCATGAAAAGAATATACGATCTTGCTAAAGATGAGACGATGGTGCCGATGAACATGAGAACGTTCTGTTTTACTTCTCGGATCCTATCTTGATGTCGCGTCGCCGACGGCACGCGAGGAACGAATCCGCACCACAGTCGAACCTTTCGAGTATCAGATGAACATTTCCCATAACCTTGTAGAGCTGGTACGTGCCACCCCGCCACTGCTTCCAGTCGTTTCGGATATCTTGAATGAATCTCTTCGTGAGATTTCCCGCGACCAGAGGGCCGGAGTCGCGTTTCACAATCACCGATTTGGAGGTGATCCGGCTGATCGACAGGCCGGCGCAACCTGGTGCGAAAGGCGGCTAGGCACTGTGATTGACGCAGGTAGAGTGGTCGTGACTAACGGAACGCAGAACAGTTTACTTATGCTCATCGCATCTTTAGTGCCTCCCGGTAGCGTGCTACTAACGGAAGCTTTGAGCTATCCACAAATAGGAATACTATGTAATCTGGTAGGCGCCACTGTTAAGTCTGTAGGAATTGACGAATTTGGCGTCGTTCCAGAAGACTTCAAGCGATGCTGTGAAGAATATCGACCGAAGGCAGCATATCTTATTCCAACGGTGCAGAATCCCACGGCAACCATGCTCCCCAACCACCGACGGCAGCAAATTGTAGCGATTGCGCGAGAGCATGGAGTAGCAATCATTGAGGATGACGCACAAGCATGCCTCCCGCCAAGCGCGGATGCGCCGATTGCGTCATTGGCGCCAGACATTACGTGGTATGTGCTTACTTTGTCGAAGTCTACTTCCGTCGGACTAAGAATTGGCTATTTCGTCGCGCCAGATTTACGCCAGTTGGAAAAGGTGTATGCACGGTTCAAGAAGATGTCGATGTGGTTTTCCTCGCCAATTTCTGCAATTCTCGCGACACGTTGGGTTGAGGATGGAACCGCCAACCGCATTTTGGGGGCAATTCGGGGCGAGATGGCGGAGCGGCATAGAATCCTAAAGGAAGAACTCACCAAAGTCTCGTACCAATCAAGCCCAAACAGCCTTCACGTTTGGATCGCCGGGGCATCTGGTTTACGCCATGCCGCGGCGATCGCCGAGTTAGCAGGCCAGCGAGGCGTGGCGGTTCGCGGGTGGAAAGAATTTCAAGTAGCTGAACGGGACAGTCCACACGGCGCTCGTGTTTCCTTGACAGCTGGCAACCGGGACACCTTGCGAACTGGACTTCGCAGATTGAATGCGGCTCTAACCACGAATTGTTCCTAAAGGCAGCCAGCTGTCGCTGTGGGCGAGCACATATTCGGTTCCGTTCAATTCGACTGTCATGAAACTAGAGGAAGAAACCGAAATGAATACAGCTTCTCCAATTGAACGTGCTGGCGGGGTCGCTGCCGGTAGGAATTCCGGTTCCGCGTTCGGTAATCTAGTCTGGGCTGTGGCAACATCCGATGACAAGACCCTCGATTTGAAAGGTCAGATCTCTGCCAGCTTCGCAAAGCTCGAACGTATATTGGCGCGCCTCAAGACGGACAAGCGATATCTCCTATCCGTTAATGTCCTACTTTCGAATCTCGATGATAAGCAGGAATTCGATATAGAGTGGAAGAACTGGGTTGGTGAAAACCCAAATCACTGGCCACAACGGGCATGTGTCGGGGCAACCTTGTCGTCAGGCACTCTTATTGAGATCTCGGTTGTCGCTGCAAAGGTCGAGTGAGGTGAAACTCATGATCTTTTCACCAGGAAAGATCCCCTTGACATCCTGGACGCCGCATCGCGGATGATACGTCGTCGTCCGTTCTTTAATCGCGGGCACAGTGTCAACCCCGACAAACAAAAGTGATCCACTGCCGGGTTCATGGTTCTTTCTGCGGTCGTCTCGATGCAGGAGCGCCGCATGATGGCGTTCAAGAGGTGTGGCATCTCGATGTGAAGAGCGCGGTGCATGGAAGCCCGCAGGGACGACTTCGAGATTGCCCACACCTTCGTCCCGGCAGGGACGCTTGTTCCGCCGGAGGCGGATCTGGGTTGGTTTAAGACTTGTTCATGCGGTGCGCATCTCTGCCTGGAATTCGGTGCCATCGGTCCAGATGGCATGGAGGATCACAGCCATTTTGCGAGCGACGGCAACCTTGGCCCTCTTTGCGCCGATGCGTTTGGCCAGCTTGCTGCCCCAGCGCTTGAGCGCAGAACCTCGCCTGACAACGGTCAGCAGGACGTTCGTGGCCTCGAACAAATAAGTCCGCATCTGGTGGTTGCCACGCTTGGAGATGCGGCCAGTGCGATCCATCTCACCGGATTGATAACGTCTTGGTGTCAGGCCGAGATAGGCGCCCACGTCGGCGGAATGTTTGAAGCGAGTGGGGTCGTCGATGGTAACGACGAAGGACAGGGCAGTCAGGGGACCGATACCGGGAACGGTCATCATTCGCCGAACAGTTTGGTCGCCTTTTGCCACTGCCATGAGTTGTCGATCGAACTTCTCAATTTGCTCAGTCAAACAGGATTGGGCAAGGAGCAGCGGTGCGAAAATATCTCGCAAATCCGGCGCTTCAGCAAGCACGGCATCGACTTTGCGAGCCAGGTTGGTCGGGCCGGCCTTGCCGAGCACTATTCCCAACCCCTTGCACAAACCGCGCATTGGGTTGTCAATATCTCGCCGCAGATTTACCAGCTTGGTTCGAGCCGCCAGCATCGAACGGGTTTTCCAGCTCTCCGCCCCCTTCACGGCAGCTTCCCGGTACCATCCCATGCGGGCCATTTCAGCCAACCCCTTGGCATCGTTCTGATCCGACTTGTTGATGCGCATCGATAGCGCCGCGTTGGCGTGACGCGCATCAAGGCAAATCACCGGAAAGCCCAGTGCCCTGAGTTGATGCCATTGCCAATTGGATAGCGAGCCCGTTTCAAAAACGATCCGCTCAGCACTGCCGGCATGACGCCGTAGGAGCTTAGCGATCGCCTCCGGATTGGTCGGCGCACAACCTTCGAATGTCACGCCTCCGGCCTGGTCCAAAACGCAAATGCTGGTTTCTTCCATCGAGATCCCCGTGGGTCGGTCAAAATCCCCCGGGTATGGTCACTTGAAACTCCCCCACCTGATGATCGCCGTCAGCGCCGCTGAACAGCAGTAGCCGGTCAGGCAGGACGTTTATGTTCGACCCCTTTAGCCAGCAAGGGGCCGGGGAGTTGAACGTCTTGAAGCGACATCTGCAAAGCACCGTACTTACATTACTTGATCGCAACACCAGCCAGCGCGAGATTCACCGACTGACGGGTGTCGATCGCAAGACGATCCGGCGTTATCAGGCGCTGCAGGCTGGTGCGGAGGCAAATTCCCCCGGGGAAGTGACCACCGGCTCGGTGAGCGCGGACGGCCAAATTCCTCCACCCCGACCACCGGCTTTTGGGACATCGGAAGCGACGGTCACCAGCAGCCTGGCCCGTTCGGCTTGCGAAGCGCATCGGACGTGGATCGAAGAACAGGTCCGGCTGAAGCGGAACGCGCAGGCGATTTACCAGGACCTGGTTGATCAATTTGGCTTTCCGTCCAGCTACCAGAGTGTCAAGCGGTTTG
>NZ_LBJZ01000135.1:0-17509 GCF_028128935.1 Bradyrhizobium sp. CCBAU 11361 | reverse complement strand
GCTTGGCAAGCGTTGCTCTTCAACGCATTGGACGCACTATCCCTGAGGGAGTGGACAATCCATCGACATCTGATGAATCAATATGCTCCAATAGGGCGCTAACCGCTCGGCCAAAAAGCCGCGACGCCAGCGCAAATTTTGTGAGCATAGAGGGTTGCGAGTTGCCCACTCAACGTCTGGACTATCCAAACTTCAATCTGATCAGACTGATTGCTGCGAGTTCCGTCATTTTCTCCCATGCCTTCCTAATTGCCAACGGCGATGAGGCCGGCGAGCCGCTGGTGAAACTCTTAGGTAAAGGCAATATTCTGGGTATCTATGGCGTATTCACATTCTTCTTCATTAGCGGATTTCTGGTAACACTGAGCCTTCTCAATTCACCATCTGTGCTCAACTACTTTTGGCGTCGGTTTCTCAGGATCTATCCTGCCCTCGCCGTTTGTCTCGCCATAAGCGCTTTCGTTATCGGGCCGCTCTTCAGTACCAAGGGCACTGTGAACTTCTTCACATCATCAGAAGGCATCCGGTACTTCCTCGGAAATCTGTGGTGGCCAGGCAAGCCGCCGGGTATGCCCTCCGTCACATTGTATGACGAGCCGAGCGGCTGGCTCGGAGGCATGATCAACGGTTCGCTGTGGACGATTTTTCATGAATTAGCCTGTTATGTTCTGCTTGGCCTAATAGGGCTTTTGGGCGCGCTCAATGCTTGGGTTCTCGTGTTGATCTGCATGAGTATGGTGCTGATATCAGTCACCGGATTGACCCCAAATTCCGCGACGATTGGTGATTTCCTGCTGGTGGCTCCGGCGTTTTTCGCAGGTGCGGCCTTTTCCTCGCTCAAACTCCAGCACAAGAACTCAGTTTTCCGCCTCGCCAGCATGGTCGCTGCACTTCTCACCTTCTGCGTGGCGTACCGCTACAATGCAATGTTGCAGATTTTTCCTTTAGCCGGCGCACCGGTCATCCTCCTGATCGGGACATCACAACGGCTAAGCCTTCCGACACTGAGACAAGTAGGAGACATTTCCTATGGAACGTATCTCTATGGCTGGCCGGCCGAACAATTGATGAGGGCCGGAGTTGGGCCTGACGCATCTTGGAGCCTGATATTCTTGGGGGCGCTTTCCGCAGCTTACCTCGCTGGCTATTTGTCCTGGTGGGCAATCGAACGTCCCGCACTCCGCTACAAGATGGGCCTTTGGAACATTCCACTTCCTTGAAGGAGCAGGGACATAGCCGGTCACGGGAGCGGCCGACAATCGATTGGTGATATTAGCCTCACCGCTCAACCTTAAAAGCTAACTCCCTCAGGGCTACCGGCTCGCTCCCCTCAGGGGAGCGATCAACTTCCTTCAGGGCAGATTTTTCTGATCGACTTAGGAGCCCCTTGACCGCGATCGCCCGGAAGAGGTGACTCGTCTTTCTTCCGCCGCACGAAGGAGAAACGTTGGCACTTCGCAAGAGGGTTGTAGAAGATACGGCTTATACTTCAGGTAAGTTGCGCGTCGGCGTCTCGAGATCACCTCTCTGACACCATATCCGGCGGCAAAAGAGATCGCCGACGTGGCAACCAATATGATTGCGCCTAACATTGGCAGCGCGCCAGAATCTGGGCTTTGAAGATGCATTATTGCTGCGTTGGCAACGGGCCGCGTTTCAAGACAGGTCGTCCCCTGATCGCCGTTTTCACCTTACGTGGGGCGGTCTCCTTCGAGTTGATGAATCTCAAGTTGCAACACTGCCATCCCCTTCGGGACCAGCCGTCCGCCACTCCTTCAGGGCTGGCGCAGCGGAAAAGCTAGCGCCAGCGGCGGGATGTTCTATGGCCGCGCGAACGTTGCATGGGACGAAATGATAGGGAAGGTCGAGCACAATTAACGGTACACCAAGGCTCTTCAGGCGAACCCGGCCCCGAGCCTACAGTCCCAATCGGAAGACCGTTGGGAGCATGACCAAATCCTGCATTGCGTAGCGCCTGCTCCTTTGCGCCGCAGGACCCGCCCAAGACGTCGGCCTTTGCCGAAACATCGTCCAGGACAGCAATACAAAGGATTGAAAACCCCACAACTGTTCTTGCCCACATGAAGAAAATTTAGATGGGAGGGGGTCCTGTCGATTTGACGCATCTCAAGTTTTCAAATTTCAGACTTGGCCAACCCAGGAACGTCGGAGCCCGCGCAAGCTCGTGCTCGACGGCGGTCAGAGGGTCTCATTCCTTCGGTTCGGCCGCGAGGCGTCGAGCGTACCTTTGCATGGTTCGGCAGATGTCGTCGCCTCTCCAAAGACTTCGAAGGCTCTGCCGCCACCGAGCTAGCCTGGTTGCTCGCCGTCCATCTGAGGCTCCTAACTCGCCGCTTGGCCAGACCCTGAAAACGCCTACGCTTTTTGAGTCAGGCTCTCAGGATGAGGCGACCTCGATCCGGAACGACAAGCGCTCCTCCGCGCCGGCTGCGATATGCATCAGGCCGGGCTTGTCGCTGAACTCGCCGTCAAAACCGGCCGGACTGGCATAGCCGCGCCATGGCTCGATGCAGAGAAAGGGCGCGCCTGATGGTTTCGACCAGACGCCAAGCTCACGAAAGCCGTGCCAGGACATTTTCAGCCAGGGCCCGCTGGATGCGCCCGGCCCGGCCGCATAACGCACCGAATGGCTGTCGATGCGGTCGAAGATGACGGCATCATCGACGAACAGGGATTCGGACAGCGGAAGCACCGTGCCGCTGACCGGACTTGGCTCCGTTGCCGCGCGCAACAAGCCGCCGTCGAGACGGCGGACGGGAAACGACTCCGCGCTCGCGAAGGTCAGTGCATAGTCTTCCTTGGGCACGCCGGGCTGGAGCGGCCAGTTGAACGCGGGATGGCCGCCGAGCGACGCCGGCAATGTCTCCTGGCCAGTGTTGGCGATCGTGAGCGAGAGATCGAGACCGGCGGCGTCGATCGCATAGGTGGCCGTCAGGCGGAACGCGAACGGATAGAGCGCGCGCGTCGTCTCGCTGTCTTCGAGCACCAGCACACAGCGGCTCTCGCCGAGCTCAGCCCACGCGAAGCGGCTATCGCGCGCAAAGCCGTGCTGGGTCATCCGGTACGTCTTGCCCCGATGCCGCAATTCGTCGTTGGCGAGACGCCCGACGATCGGAAACAGCAACGGCGCGTGGCGCGGCCAGGCCGGTGCGGCCTGCCAGACGAATTCGATGCCGGCATCGCTCATCAGCGAGCACATCTCGGCGCCGTGCGCCTTGATGGTCGCGGTCAGCCCGCCGCTGCGGATCGTGTGCGTGTCGTCGGTCATGACAATCTCCATAGCGGCGGCAAGGCTGGCGGGCCGGGCGCCGTTGCCTCTGTGATCGATCTTATCGCATCGGAGACTATTTCGCCCGCCTCGGGAGGAGGCGGGCGAAAGGTCGCGAAAGCTCAGCTCTCCGCGGCGTGCTAGGCCTGAGGCGACCGCCCGACGCTCTCATAGACGAAGCCGGCCGCTTCCATCTCTTCGGGGCGGTAGATGTTGCGCAGATCGACGATGATGGGCTGCGCCATGGTCGCCTTCAGCCGGTCGAGATCCAGCGCGCGGAACTGCACCCATTCGGTGACGATGACGAGCGCATCGGCGCCTTGCGCGCAGGAATAGGCGTCCTCGCAATAGGTGATGCTGGGCAGCTCGCCCTTGGCCTGCTCCATCCCGACGGGATCGAAGGCCTTCACCTTCGCGCCCATGTCGATCAGGCCGGTCACCAGCGGGATCGACGGCGCATCGCGCATGTCGTCGGTGTCGGGCTTGAAGGTGAGGCCGAGCACGGCGACGGTCTTGCCGCGCAGCGAACCGCCGAGCGCCTGGCTCACCTTGCGCGCCATCGCGCGCTTGCGGTTCTCGTTGACGGCGAGCACGGATTCGACGATGCGCAGGGACACGTCGTAGTCCTGCGCGATCTTGATCAGCGCCTTGGTGTCCTTCGGAAAGCACGAGCCGCCGAAGCCGGGACCTGCGTGCAGGAACTTGGTGCCGATGCGGTTGTCCAGGCCGATGCCGCGCGCGACCTCCTGCACGTTGGCGCCGACTTTTTCGGATAGATCGGCGATCTCGTTGATGAAGGTGATCTTGGTCGCGAGGAACGCGTTCGCGGCGTATTTGATCATCTCGGCGGTGCGGCGCGCCGTGAACATCAGCGGCGCCTGATTCAGCGACAGCGGACGATAGATGTCGCCCATCACCTTGCGGCCGCGCTCGTCGGAGGTGCCGACCACGACACGATCGGGATACTTGAAGTCGCGGATCGCCGCGCCCTCACGCAGGAATTCGGGGTTGGAGGCGACGACGACGTCGGCTAACGGATTGGTCTCGCGGATGATGCGCTCGACCTCGTCGCCGGTGCCGACCGGCACGGTCGATTTCGTCACCACGACGGTGAAGCCGGACAGCGACTGCGCGATCTCTTTCGCGGCGGCATAGACGTAGGACAGATCGGCGTGGCCATCGCCGCGACGCGAGGGCGTGCCGACCGCGATGAAGACGGCATCGGCATCGGCGACCGGCTTGGACAGGTCGGTGGTGAAGTCGAGCCGCTTGGCCTTGACATTGCTCGCGACCAGCTCGTCGAGCCCGGGCTCGTAGATCGGGATCTCGCCGCGATGGAGCGCCGCGATCTTCTTCTCGTCCTTGTCGACGCAGGTGACGTCGTGACCGAAATCCGCAAAGCAGGCTCCGGACACCAGTCCCACATAGCCCGTTCCGATCATCGCGATTCGCATGAAAAACTCTTTCCGTTGAAGACGGATGTTCCACTGAACACCCTAGACCATTTCTCTATCCGACCGCTCGCCCAACATTAGGGCAGCCTGCATCACCTGCCGAACAAACCTTCACCGCTTTGCGCGAGGCAACGGCGGACATTTCCCAGAACGCGCCGCATGCACGCAATGCAGTCGACATATGCGACAGGTGCGCTGCACGTAACCATCGGCGTCCCGGTGCGGAACACGGCGTTGGCACGGATCGCGGGATCACACGCCATGGTACTTCCGATACCATTCGACGAAGCGGCCAAGGCCGTCCGCGATCGACGTCGAGGGCGAGAAACCGACGTCCCGCTGGAGGGCGGAAATGTCGGCTCTGGTCTCCAGGACATCGCCAGCCTGCATCGGCAGCAGCTTGCGGATCGCCGGCTTGCCGATGATCTTCTCCAGCGTCTCGACAAACTCGATCAGCTTGACCGAACGGTTGTTGCCGATGTTGTAGACCCGATACGGTGCATAGCTCGACGAATTTTCCGGCGCTTCCGCGTTCCACGCGGGATTCGGTGTCGCGGGGCGGTCGAGGGTGCGGATCACGCCTTCGACGATGTCGTCGACATAGGTGAAGTCGCGCCACATGTCGCCATTATTGAAAATCTTGATCGGCTCATTCGCGAAGATGGCGCGCGTGAACAGCCAGGCGGCCATGTCGGGCCGGCCCCACGGACCGTAGACGGTGAAGAAGCGCAGACCGGTCACCGGCAGCTTGTGAACATGCGCGAAGGTGTGCGCCATCAGTTCGTTGGCCTTCTTGCTCGCGGCGTAAAGGCTGATCGGGTGGTTCACCGAATGCTCGGTCGAATACGGCAAGGTGCGGTTGGCGCCGTAGACGGAGCTCGACGATGCGTAGACGAGATGCGCCACACCATGGCGCCGGCCGGCTTCGAGCACGGTGACAAAGCCGTCACAATTGGCGCGGATGCTGGTGATGGGATCGTCGATCGACGCACGCACGCCGGGCTGCGCCGCCAGATGCACGACGCGATCGGGCGAGACCTCGGCGAAAACGCGCGTCACCGCGGCGAAATCCGCAAGATCGATCTCGTGGAAACTGAACCCCGGACGGTGTTCGAGCGTTGCGAGGCGCGCACGTTTCAGCGCGGGATCGTAATACGGAGTGAGCGCATCGATGCCAACGACCTGCTCGCCACGCGCCAACAGCCGTTCACAAACGTGCATTCCGATAAAGCCGGCAGCACCGGTAACGATCACTGACCGCAAATTTGTCCTCTCATTCATTGCTCGAAACAATGCCAGACCAGGACATGAGAGGCAAGGTTTGGACAATCACCTCCTTGAGGAGACAAAAGCAACTGTCCCTGGGGGAACCCGCTCGTAGATTACCTATATTCGAGAAAGTGCGCGTTGCCCCTCTTAAGGTTGACTGGAGAGGTTAATTCCACCCAAGAGTCGTCGACCTGCCACGGAGTAGATATGTCCTTGCAACGAACGCAACGACGAAATGCTTGATTGAAAAACTGACCGAACGTTTGCATCCGTTCGCCGTCCTTGGCGAATTGGCGATCTCCTTTTGCCAATTGCGTTCTTCATCATCGTTGGTGTCGTGATGACCGCATAGATTGGTGCAATAGGCTGGGCCATTTGGTGCTTGATCGCATGGATATTTACTAGGAGATCGCGTGGGAGAGTTTGACGGCCCTTCTGGACATTTCATTCTTCGAATGTATGACCTTATTTGAAAGGAGGTTATTAGGCCGACGCTTCAGCTCTTACGCCTGAATGGCCTGGGCCGCCGCCGAGTTCTAACTTCGAGCGCTTGTCGACCCGCTTGTGTTTCAAGCAGACCAATGTTGCTGGTCACGACCTTTGATAGTCGTCTTCAATCCGGATGATGTCGTCTTCCCCGAGATAGCTGCCGGTCTGGACCTCGATCAGCTCCAGCATGATTTTGCCGGGATTCTCCATCCGGTGCACCGCGCCCATCGGGATGTAGATCGACTCGTTCTCGTGCACGGTCTTCACCGTCTCGTTGACGGTGACCCGGGCGGCCCCACGCACCACGATCCAGTGCTCGGCACGATGGTGGTGCTTCTGCAGCGACAGCCGCCCGCCGGGCTTGACCACGATGCGCTTGACCTGGTGGCGCTCGCCATTGTCGACCGACTGGTAGCTGCCCCAGGGCCGGTGCACCTTGAGGTGCTCCTCGGTGACCTTGGGCGCGACCGCCTTGAGCTTGGACACCAGCCGCTTCAGGCCGTTGGCATCCTTCTGGCGCGACACGAGCACCGCATCAGCGGTCGCGACCACGACGAGATCGTCGACGCCCTCGAGCGCGACCAGCGCGGCATCGGTGGTGACGTTGCAGTTGCGCGAATCCTCGAACACCGCGGCGCCGTCCGCGGCGTTGCCTAGCGCGTCCTTCTCCGACAATTCCCACACCGCGTGCCAGGAGCCGACGTCGGACCAGCCGCATGACACCGGCACGACGGCCGCGCGCGAGGTCTTCTCCATCACCGCGTAGTCGATCGAGATCGCCTTCGCCGAACCGAACGCCTCCGGCTCCAGCGTCACGAAGCCGAGATCGCGGCCGGCGTTGGTGACCGCATTGGCGACCGCCTCCACGCTGGCCGCATCGACCCTGCGGTATTCGTCGAGCAGGACGGTCGCCGGGAACATGAAGTTGCCGCTGTTCCAGAGATAGCCCGAATTGACGTAGTCGGCCGCCTTCACCGCGTCCGGCTTCTCGACGAAGCGCGCGACCGCGTGCACCTCGCCGGAGATCACCTCGCCCGGGCTGATATAACCGTACTCGGTCGCCGGCCGCTCCGGCTTGACGCCGAAGGTGACGATGCGTCCGGCGCTCGCGGCGTTAAGACCTTCGCGGCAGGCGGCGACGAAGGCGGCCTTGTCCTGCACCACGTGATCGGCGGCGAGCGCGAGCACGATCGCATCACTGGCGCGGTTCTGCGCGAACACCGCGCCCGCGGCGATCGCGGGGCCGGAGTCGCGTCGCATCGGCTCGAGGATCACGTCGGCCTCGATGCCGATCTCGGCGAGCTGCTCCAGCACCATGAAGCGGTAGGACGCATTGGTGATGACGATCGGACGATCGAACAGCGAGGCGTCCAAGACCCGCAGCAGCGTGTCCTGGAAGATCGAGCGGGTGCCGAACAGCGGCAGGAATTGCTTGGGGCGCACCTCGCGCGAGGCCGGCCACAGCCGCGTGCCGGCACCGCCGCACATGATCAGGGGGATAATTTTTTGAGACACGTGCGAGCTACTCATGTGAGGGGTTATACACGGTGATACTGTCGATACCATTCGACAAAGCGGCCGAGGCCCTCTGCAAGCGGCGTCCGTCGCGTTGCAAGGCCGAAATGTCGGCGCGTGTCTCCAGGACGTCGCCGGCTCGCATCGGCAGAAGCTGGCGGATCGCGGGCTTGCCGATGATCTTTTCCAGCGTCATCGGATTGACCGACCTGTTGTTGCCGATGTTGTAGACGAGATACGGCGCGTAACTCGTCGAGCATTCCGGCTGCTCGGCGTTCCACGCGGGATTCGGTGTCGCGGGCCGATCGAGCGTGCGGATCACGCCTTCGACGATGTCGTCGACATAGGTGAAGTCAGGCCACATGTTGCCATTATTGAAAATCTTGATCGGCTCATTGGCGAAGATCGCACGCGTGAACAGATAGGCGGCCATGTCGGGCCGTCCCCACGGACCGTAGACCGTGAAGAATCGGAGACCGGTCACCGACAGTCCGTGAACATGCGCGAACGTATGCGCCATCAGTTCGTTGGCCTTCTTGCTCGCGGCATAAAGGCCGACCGGATGATTCACCGAATGCTCGGTTGAGTACGGCAAGGTGCGATTGGCGCAATACACGGAACTCGACGAGGCGTAGACAAGATGCGCGACACCATGGCGGCGGCCGGCTTCGAGCACAATGAGAAAGCCGTCACAATTGGCGCGGATGCTGGTGATGGGATCGTCGATCAAGGCACGCACCCCCGGCTGAGCCGGCAGGTGAACGACGCGATCGGGCGAGACCTCGTCGAACACACGCGTCACCGCGGCAAAGTCTGCGAGGTCGATCTCGTAGAAGCTGAAACAGGGACGGTGGTTGAGCGTTTCGAGTCGCGCACGTTTCAATGCTGGATCGTAATATGGCGTGAACGAGTCGATACCAACGACCCGTTCGCCACGCGCCAACAGCCGTTCACAAACGTGCATTCCGACGAAGCCGGCGGCGCCGGTCACGATCACTGGCCGAAAACTTGTCATCTCATTCATTCAGCGAAGCAATGCCAGACCAAGACATGAGAGGCAAGGACATGACGACCAAGACAATCATCAAACCAAGCGGGTCTCTGTAAGCGCATCGAAATGTGTAGGAAACATGATGGCGTCATGCATTGTCGCATGCTATCCGCCTGCCAGGACGCTCGGACCATAGCGTCAGATGTGCACACCTCATAGATCGTATATTCGGCGCGATTGCCCACTCTTGAGGCATCGTTCGCGCGAAATACCCGCTTAGAAAAAAGATCGGCTTCGAAACTCTCCATCAACGGCAGATTCCTGTCACAGTCGCTCACGGACGTTCGGCGTTCCGCCGCCGAATTGATCAAAGCAATGGAGCGCTTGCTCGCGAGCGACGCGAGGCTCCGCAAGGTTGTAGATCTCGGTCGGTCGGATCTGCTGCACCACAGATTGCCAGGCGTCACGGACTTGTGGCATTTACCGCAAGTTGCAAAAATTTCGGATGGAATGTATTCTAGCATGTTTGCGTAGTTTGTCGTCGGCACCCGCTGCAAGTTAAGCGAGCTTGGTGCCCTTCGGTGCCCAAACCTGGCTGACAAGACCGGTACGGTCGTCGAAGTTAGCCTTCGTAGCACCGCATTACAGTGTTGTTTGATGGCGGCGCAAGACCGACCTGCCTGCACCAGGATTATTTATCCCGTCTATCAGGGTAACAGATCTTACGTGGCCTTCGAATGGAGTATGCGGGTTGCGATCTTGTCGGGATCTAAGCCTTGCGCCCTCGGTGATTTCGAATTCTCTGATACATCGATATCTACGACGAGCGTAATCCGCCGTGCCGAGCCGCGAGGAACCGAAAGTTTGCGGGGTGGTGGCGCCGCCGCTTGAGCAGCCGGGCAGACCTATCCACCGACAAAGCAGCCCCCTACTCGGTGTGGCCGATGACGGTCACACCGAGCGAGACGCGCGCGCCCTGCGCCAGTGCCCCACTGTTGGCCGCCCAGAAGGCGCTTCCACTCCGCGTCTTAAAGTTGCTCACGCATCAGGGTCTCCTCCAGAGACCTTGATGCACGATTGAGCCCACGCGAGAATCCTTATTGAGTACGACCCCTTGGCCGGCGGGCTGCCTTTGCTGCCACTCTCTCGTGCGTCTTCCTAGAGCCGCTCAATGATCATGAGCTTATAGCCGGTGACGGTTGCGATGACGGGCGTTCAGTAACGACATCAGAAACCCGCATTTGCTGATTAGACACGAGTCAACAGCCGGGTATCAAGCAAAGAGAAGGGGAGCAAGCAAGAGACATGGCTCAGAACGCAACCGGTGCCACGCCTTTTCCTCTCGGCGTCTTTGTCGGGAATCCGAACTATTATGATTTGACCGAGGAGGCGAGTTTCGAAGCAAACTTCAACGCCTTCTCGGACTTGATGAAAACGAAGCCGCAATTCCTCGACCAATATAGCGATCAGCGCCTGCCCATCTCAGGTTGGGTTGGTCAGGCGAGTTGGAATGCAGCCTCAATGGCCCAGTCGCCCGTGCTTAAAGGCGTTACGCCGGTGATCGGGTTGCCGATGACTTCGACCGCACCAGGCTCGGGAACTCCCGATCAGTTTTACAAGGACTTCGCGGCCGGAAAATACGATTCCGTTCTGAAAGGCATGGTCAAGACCTGGGCTGACCACGGTTTCGCGACACAGATCTGGCGGCCCGGTTGGGAGATGAATATCGACAGCATGCCGTCCTACGCCGGCAACGACGCCGCGACACGCGCGGATTGGGTCAAGGCGTTCCAGCACATCTCCACGGTCTTGCACGCCGCGGGCAAGGCCGAAGGAGTGAGCGTCCAGGTGGCGTGGAATCCGAGCGTGGTCAACTACAGCCACGCCGGCAACGTCATCCAGACTGCTTACCCTGGGAACCAGTATGTGGATATCATCGCCGCCGACGTCTATGGCGATGTCTTTCCCTACGGCTCGCCGACGCACCTCTATGACTGGGACAAGAGCGGGCAAGTCCTCAACTCGTCCCACCCGGTCTACGATTCTAGCGTCCAGCAATGGGCGTCGGATCCAGTCAACCTCCAACATTACTACACCTACCCGGCCGCCAACCAATGGTCACTCGATGGTAGCGTGGGCCATGCGACGACGCTTCAGGAGCTGATCAATCTCGCCAAATCAACCGGCAAGCCGTTCGCGATTGCCGAAACTGGTGCCGGTAACACGAATGATGGCGCGCGTCTCAGCGACAATCCGACATTCGTGAAGTGGCTGGCGGACACGCTGCATCAATCGGGGGTCCACGTCAGCTTTGTGAACATCTGGGATTCGAACTCCGATGGACAATATCGTTTCACCAGTGCCGCCGACCACAAGCCGCTGGAGGCCGCAGCGTGGGCGAGATATTTCGGCGACCCGCCTCCATCTACATCTCCGTCCACATCCAAATCGGCACTGGTGGCTACTGATTCATCGCACACACCGGTTGTTGCTGTCGCGGACACTCTTCCTGCGGCCGTGCCGACTCCAACGTCACCGCCGCAGACTAACGTGACCGATCATGCGACCGGCACCGGCCCGGAACATGGATGGTGGAGCGAGCATCACGACTCGATCGCGAATGGTGGAATGACGACGCCTGCGACCCACACAAGCATGAGGCTGGCAGCCCAGAGTTCTGCCTTGTTGAGTCAGATCGAGCACTTGGTCGCCGCGAGGGGCGGTTTGAACGCTGTAACAGCACCGATCACCGCGGCGGAGGCATCACATGTAGACGGCTCGACCGCAGCGTTCCTGGCAAGTCACGGCTTTGCGCTTCTGAATCAACATCTGGCCGGTAACGCCGGTCGGGTCGAGCCCGGTCAGATGGTGTTAACTGGGTCGAATAGCGCCACTTGGGCACAGGACTCAATTTTGACCAGACCGCAGCATTGATCCACTGCCGCGCCCAGCCACTCCATGCGGTCACTTGGGTGCGGCAGCCATCACCAACGTCCAGAGCGATCAGCACAAGGTAACCTCGACCGATTCGAGTGCCGCTTCGCGGGCGAGTTTGATATCATGACCGTCATCAGCCGGAAAATTCCGCAACGAAGCCAATCTGTCTTCGTGCTTCAGCCGCCCTCGCGTCTGAGGGGTCGAAGCGACCGCTTCTGTTTCGCCAGGGCGGCTCGCTCATAGCGCTCAAGGCTGCGAGGTGTTGTAGACGCACCGAGACGGGGCACTCCCAAATCGCGGCCAACATCTCCAGACGAACGTAGCGAATGCGCAACAGCTTCAGCTTACAACGCGCGAGGCGCGTCATGGATTCCGGCGCGATCTGATGCCATAGGCCAAGTCCGATCGCTGCAACCAAATTCTTACTCCGCCGTCCGGAGCCACACTCTCTTAGGACACGACGTTTCTGGCGTAACAGACCCGACCATGACCGAGCTTGAGAGCGCATCACCCTGGGGAGCCACCGACCACGAAGACAGCTATCACAGCTCCGGACAAATCTGCGCTGACAGATCGTGGGCAGCAGCTGCTAGCACACGGGTAATCTGGCATGGCTGAAGCCTTGTCGCCAATTAATCATGGCGGGAGCCTCGCGCCCCTGCGGGCCAACATCGACGGCCGACGAGGCCGCCACCGACCGGCCCTTCCTGGCCGTATCGGTCGACCGGTCAACCCCGGACAAAGGCCTGTGCATTCAGATCCGATGCCTCTTGAGCCCATGCCCCCAAGCCGGGTGGAGAAGGCAAGCACGTCGCG
Source organism: Bradyrhizobium sp. CCBAU 11361 (assembly GCF_028128935.1). Classification (NCBI taxonomy): domain Bacteria; kingdom Pseudomonadati; phylum Pseudomonadota; class Alphaproteobacteria; order Hyphomicrobiales; family Nitrobacteraceae; genus Bradyrhizobium; species Bradyrhizobium sp. CCBAU 11361. The sequence continues at coordinate 4,749 of NZ_LBJZ01000135.1, read as the reverse complement.
ACCTGAAACGCGCCGTTCGTTGGCGTGGGGCACCAACTGGGCGACGGGCCTCAGCCTCATTACGGATGGTCGACGGCGCTGACGAGCAGCGGGCCATTCGGCCGGGACACCGTGACCTCAACCGTCGAGGTGCCTTCGTCATGCCGGTTCTTGCCCACCACGAGGAGGGTGAATCTGTCCGTCCCCGAAAAGTTCGGTTTTGCGAAGTAGCGGAACCCAGGGCCGACGAGGACGATCTCGCCGCTCTTCGGCTTCTCCGTCACCTCAACCTTGTAGATCTGCATCGTCGACCAGCGAAGTCCCTGGATGCAATCTGCCCCCGGCGCGATCGTCATCGACCATTCCATGGTGTCGCCCGCAAGCCTGTACGGCTTATTATCGCGCAAGCAATTAGGTGTGGCTTTGGTTTCAGACGCTGATGCGAGCAACATCAGCATCGCAGCGATAGCTGCACTAAATGAAATTCGTGACATGGTCGCCCCCCTTTTCATGAGGCGTCACTATGGACGATGCCGCTAAACGATATGTTAGGGAGCAGGGGGCCGGCTTGCCCGTTGGTGAATCTCGCATTAAGGAGAGGCGGATCGCCCTCCGGAAGCGCCCGAAATATAACTCTACCACAAGCTGCGCTCTTGAACTTCCAGCATTGATATTCGAGTGGACGCCGAAACGCCAAGACCAAACGCTAATTGGTCGTATTCGCCTTCGCGGTGCCGCCTCATTGGTTAGCAGAATTGACATATGGGGCATATAACGATTGGCTATGCAGCGCGGCCCAAGCGAGTGACGCTGGTGCGGCGCCGCTTGAACTTTTCCGATTGGTGGCGCGAAATTTGCTGTCGCTGAATTCGACGGATGGCCAACACCCGATTGGAGTGCTCTGTGCTCGGTCTCTTGATACTGTTTGTGGTGGCCGCATTGTTTTTCGGAGCGGGCTATGCCACGCGTGCAGCAGTCTCGCGAAAGCGGTACACTGAGTACCTCAAGTATGAGCCCTATCTCGGCGCTCCGCGAATGACCCGGCCACCAGCTTTTCTCATCCGCGGCAACACTCTCTCTGCCTCTGCGCCCTCAGACAATTCCGACGACCGCTCGTCCCGGGGGGCTGGTGGTCAGCCTCCACAAAAGAGCCTCTCTGAGGGCGACGCAGTGAGGCCTTCCAATTCAGAGAGTGCGCGACTCAAGCCGCAAACAATGCGTTAGGCTGAGGCCTTTGGCCACACGGCCGGTCGCGGACTATTGCGTGGCCTTTGCATGGATAAAAAATGAGCAGGTTGGTTTAGATTTGGGGTTGAACATTGTCGAAGCCTGCGTAGCTTGTGGTTGAGCGAATCGAAATTCTAGCGCTCCTCAAGAGCGACGTGCAATGCCTTCCATATCCATGCTCGACCGCTTGGCGCTAGGGTTGGGTACCTTGGCGCTACGCCTGACGTACGGTAGTTCGGGCGGCGGTAGTCGCGCGAGCTTCCGAAGGCTACAAAGATTTCTACCGCTAGTCGTACTGGCCGCTATTGCAGGCGGCGCGGCTGTCTTGCTGGTTTTGCGTTTCGTTGATCCAGATTGATGTTTCAGGCGATCGCGCGAGGTTATCCGGGTGAGAGCCCGCCGTTACGCAAAAATCCTTTTGACCGTAGCGCGGGTATCGTCGCTCAGGGCCTTAAGGTTGAGCGATTACCTAAATTTGCTCACCACACTGAGGGCTCCTTACCCTGGCGATATAGGTACAGGGCGCTGAGCGCCTTGGCGTTTTCCATGCGCAAGAATTTCTTGAAATCTCAGTGGTCCATTTTTTTCTGGAGCGGCTATCGAATTGCTGCAGAACAAGAATGTTTGCATTGCGCGAGCACTTGTCGCGTCGACGACGTTGGACTAACTCGTCGTCACGCGACGACATTGTCTGACTTAGATCTCTTGGTGTCGCCGTGCTTCGCGCTCGTTACGAGCACTATCGCGTAGGGTCCTTCTGGCTCAATTCCGATATCACCTCGAAGTACACCCACTTGACCGGAAATGTCCTGATTCCACACTAGCACGTAGTCCTCAAATTGACCGACACTTCTCCAGGCTGCGATATGGCAAACATGTATTCCCTGAAACTGATTTGGCTCCTAGCGGGGATAGGCATCGCCGTCACTCTCGACCTGCCGGGTAAATACGCGTTTGCAAGCCCAAGTGCCGAGACTGCTAGGAAGTGCATGCGCTATTCCTATCTTGTCTATCCATACAAGCGGCCGGGATCAGTCCGTGGAAGCGGTGATCGTCAAACATACTTCAGGGAATGTATGGCAAAGGATGGTAACGTCCCGGAGCCACCACCGCCGAACGGGTGAGTGCGCTATTGCCAGGGGCAACGAGCGGCTCCCAATGGATACCCTTTACTTCGCGTTGCTATCGTCGATCTTGCCCCCGTTAGCAACGCACTTGTTGAAAAAGGCTTGCTGATCGCGGCCGCTTCCCTTTGTACTTCCAGCTGCGGGGTTGCCGGATTCGCGGGGCGGAAACTGCTTGGCCATGAGTGCGCTGCACTTTCGGGCTACCTCGGCGGTGACGGCAAATGCTGGAATTCCGGTCGCAGCGAGGACAAGGTAAGCCAAGCCCAGCACCGCGATTTCGCGTCTTGGTATGAACGTCACCATCTTCTCCTTGCCGAACAGACAGCCGCTCCTTGAAGCCGCCGACGAATACTTTAGTTTCTTTTGGGGTATTTTGAACACTGAAATAAGGTTGCGGCCAACCGCCACGGGAGCGCCCAAATCGGCATGAGTTCGCAAGAGCTGCGGGAGCGCGAGGAAGAAGACGCCAATCAGGCCTCTAACGAGGTTCAATTCGCGCTGGTGATCGCTCGGATAATAGAAACGGTGAAGGCCGATCCTGAGCTTATGCGCCAGGCGGTCTATGATCTGGCGCGCCATAAGCTTCAGGAACAACTCGTTGATTCAAATCCGACAGATACCCAGCGCGCCAAACGTGCGCTCGAGACTGCGATCCACGGCGTAGAGGAATTGTCACGGCAGCAAGTCAGCCCGCCTGCACCATCTCCGGTACCACAGCTGAGTTCGGCTTTGCCGCGTAATCCGCCGCTAGGAGAAACCGGTCCCGAATCGGGCGTCGGGCCGAGCCATCCGGCAAATGGAGCCGACCGCCATCGCTTGTGGACTGTCATGACGTGGACCGCTGTGGTCCTGCTGATCGTTGGAACCGTCTTTACCGTTGCGATGCAACGCGAAAGCCTGAGGACGCTGGGACAGCCCCTCCAGAGTCAGGGGGGACAGGCGGTTACCCATAAAGCAGTCGGGACACCCGCCTCCGCAACGGCCAATACGGCCTTGAACCGGTCCCCACCGCCTCCTTCATTCCCGCGGCCGACCGACTACGGCGTCTATGCGCTCGGAGACGATTCCTTGACCGAACTTCGGCTGTTGCCCGGCCGGCCACCAGATGCGAGGGTCGCGGTCTCTGCCGCATTCAGACTGCCTGGCAAAGTGAGCCTGCCAAACGGACGTCCCGAGTTCATTGTCTTTCGGCGAGAAACCACTACCAACATATTGGAGCATGCCGAGGTGCGCGTAATCGCCAGGATTGCTCGCGAATTCTCGGCTGAGTCGGCAGGCAAGCGGCTCGACGATAACGACTCCTGGGTCATCAGAAATTTCTCTTATCCATATCGGGCTTCTCCCGTGCCAGATAGTCCAGAGATGTTCAGACTCCATAGCGAGGACCCGACACTGCAGCTTCCACCCGGCCAGTACGCGCTGATCCTCAAAAGCCAGTCCTATTACTTCAGCGTCGAAGGCGCCATTGTGGATCCTCGGCAGTGCATCGAGCGGGTCATCATCACCAGCGGCACTTTTTATTCAGCCTGCAAGAAACCATGACCCCTTGCCAAGCAATGGATGCAACCTACCTCCAGTGGTGGCGTTAGGTTGATACGGCCCCGTGTGGAGGCTCTTATGAGTGCCGCTAAACTGTTGCTAACCTCTGCTCTGATTTCGCTCGTGACTGTTCCAGCGTTTGCTCAAGGCACGCAGCAGAATGCGAATGGCCGACAGCAGAGTAATACGTCCCAGAATTACGTGCGGGGTTCGCGTTCCCCCGTAGCGACCCAACCTAGCAACAATCCATTCCAGAACCCCATCGGGCAAGGCGTGCCCCCGGCGGCCTCGGCCAACCCCGCTCTCAACAGCAATCGTACCTTTGCGCCTCGCTAGGATTTGTGAACGGGCCTTCGTCGCCACCGACCGCAATTTACTGTGAGGCGACGTCTACCTCAATCGCCGAGGTTCCGCCTATATGCAGCGAGGTTCCCTTGATCACAATCTTGAAATGGTCGGCCCCCTGTGCGGCCGGATCCGAAAAATAGCGGAATGAAGGGCCTTGCAAGACAAGGCGGCCCGATTTCGGCGGGTCTACAACCGCGATCGCGTCAATCATGATCGTCGACCAGCGTAGTCCCTGAATACATTCAGCGCCGGGCTTGATTTTGATCAACCACTGAATGGTGTCCGATCGCAGCTTGAAGGGTTGCGGATGCAGGATGCAAGTGCCCCCGGCTGACACCGGTAACGGATAGCACGCAAGAATTTGAACCAACAACGCAGCGATTATAAGATTTCGCATAATCCTCTGGCCCCCAACGGTCGTGCTTACAGACAATGCTCTTTTGTGAAAACCAAACTAGTCATCTGGAACGCAAGTTCGTCACATTAGTTGATAGCTCGAATCTCTACACAGGAGAGAGCTCGTGGCGAA
>NZ_LBJZ01000134.1:0-16620 GCF_028128935.1 Bradyrhizobium sp. CCBAU 11361 | reverse complement strand
CGAGGTGATGGCGGCCGCGGTCGAGAAGCCCGGCGCGAAGATGAACTTGTGGATCTGGGCTTCGCTCATCTTCTCGAGCTCGGCCTCGGTGACGAGACCGGAGGAGATCGCCTTGGCCTTGATCCTCTCGGTGTTGAGGCCGCGGCCGTTGTCGGCGATGCAGATGATGATGTGGCCGCCCTCGTGATAGGCGGACAGGCGGATGGTGCCCTGCTCGCCCTTGCCGGACGCGAGCCGCTCGGCGGGGGTCTCGAGGCCATGGTCGGCGGAGTTGCGCACCATGTGGGTGAGCGGGTCCTTGATCAGGTCGAGCACCTGGCGGTCGAGCTCGGTGTCGGCGCCGTGCATCTCCAGCTCGATCTGCTTGCCGAGTTCGCTCGAGAGGTCGCGGACGATGCGGGGCAGCTTCTGCCAGGCATTGCCGATCGGCTGCATGCGCGTCTTCATGACGCCTTCCTGCAGCTCGGCGGTGACGTTGGACAGGCGCTGCAACGGCACCTTGAACTCGGTGTCCTCGTTGCGGCGGGAGATCTCCAGCAGCTGGTTGCGGGTCAGCACCAGCTCGGAGACCATGGTCATCAGATGCTCCAGCGTATCCACGTTGACGCGGATCGACTGGTTGGCGATGCGGTCGCCCTCGGAGGCGCCCTCGTCGGCCATCGACTTCTTCGGCGCGGCCTTGGCGGCAGGCTTGGCAGCTTCCTTCGGAGCCTCCTTGGCGACAGGCGCCGGGGCTTCAGCAGCCGGTGCGGGGGCTGCCTTGACCTCGCCCCCCCCCCCCCCCCCCCCCCCCCCCCCCCCCCCCCCCCCCCCCCCCCCCCCCCCCCCCCCCCCCCCCCCCCCCCCCCCCCCCCCCCCCCCCCCATTGGCGCGGGGACCGGCGCTTCGATCGCGGTCTCGCGGAACGCGCGCTCGAGCTCGTCGAGCGACACTTCGCCGGGGCGCAAGGGGCGCTCCAGAGTCTGGTCGATCAGCGTGCCAGAGGTCATCTCCTTGGCGGGCGCAGCGGCAGCCGGCGCTTCCGGCACCAGCGGCGGCGCCTCAGCAACGGGAGCAGCGCTACCTGCCGCCGGCATCGGCTGCGCCGAGCCTGTCATTGCGGCCATGCCCTGCTCGACCATCGCTTCCAGCTTGTCGATGAGATCGCGGTCGGTGCCCTCCGGCTCGGCTTCGGTCGCCTCGAGGCCGGCGAGGATTTCCTTGATGCGGTCGATCGAGGACAGGATCACCGTCACCGCCTGCCCCGTCACCGGCATGCCGTCACGGAATTTGCCCATCAGCGTCTCGCCGGCATGCGCCAGCGCTTCCAGACGCGGCAAGCCGAGGAAGCCGCACGTACCCTTGATGGTGTGGACCAGGCGGAAGATGTTATCCAGGATCTTGGCGTTGTTCGGCTCCTGCTCGAACTTCACCAGCTGATTGTCGACGGTGTCCAGGCTCTCGCTGGTCTCCGTCAAGAACTCCCGCAACAGATCATCCATGAAAACAGGCCTTCATACAGGGAGGGCGCGCACGAGGCGTGATGCGCCATTTCGGAATGGGGCCAGCTTCACCGCAAAGCGTTTAATAATGGTTGAGTATGTGGAAAAGAACGGAACCAACAAAGAGATAAGGCGCTCCGGACAAGCCGAAGCGCCTCGTAAAGGTTGGATTAACGTCTTGAGAGCGCTGCGCGCGTTTACGAAGCGGTAACGATGATGGCTGCGCCTTCCGGTGCGAGCGTCACGGTGAGCCCACAGGCCTGCGCGAGCAGCCGCGTATAGTAAGGCTGGATCGCGTGCGCATCCGCGGCGGGCCCGCGCTCGCCGCTGAGGAGCTCGGCGATGTTCTGCGGCAGGCGCGCATTATGTCCGGCCGCGGTGATGCGAAAGCTCATCGCCTCGCCCTCGCCGATCGGATCGATCGTGAGCGTGCCTCCGCGCGGGATCGTGTGCTGGGCCACGACCAGCATGTTGAGCAGCAGCTTGACGCGATTCTTCGGCAGCAGCAGCCGCGGCAGATTCCACGTGATCGTGCACTTGCCGTCCTCGATGTGGCCGCGCGCCATGGTCTGGGCATCGCCGAGGTCGATCTGGGCGCCGGAGGAGCCGGCCGCGCCGAAGGCGAGACGGCAGAACTGGAGGCGGGCGGAGGCCGTCTTGGCGCTCTTGCGAATCAGGTCGAGCGCGAACTCGCGGTCCTCAGGCTTGGGATCGTCGTCGAGGACTTCGAGCCCGTTGACGATGGCGCCGACGGGGCTGATGAGATCGTGACATACCCGCGAGCACAGCAGCGCGGCGAGTTCGAGCATATCGGGAGCAGTAGTGGTCGCGGGCGACGAGGCGTCAGACATATAATGGGGTCCTGGAGGGTTCCTGGAATTGCACGGCGCTGGACGCCGCGAATCACGCATGCTTGACGGATGCCGCAGGTTCTAACATTCGCAAGCCCGCGGCAGCTAGCTTGCGATCGGTTCGGGGTGGCCATAAAGCCCCAATCGAATCAATCGGGGCGAATCAGTCGAGCAGGAACGGAATTGCCGATGAATGAGGCATGCAGGTGAAGCGGATCATCGACGGCGCGGCCGCATCCGGCCTGATGGAGCCGCTCACCGCGCTGGTGGTGAGGGCGGGCGAAGCGATCCTCGCGGTCAACCGCGCGGCGATGCGGGTCGACGGCAAGCAGGACGGCTCGCCGGTGACCGAGGCCGACCTTGCCGCCGACCGCATCATCGCGGACGGCCTGGCGCAGCTGGCGGGCGACATCCCGACGCTCTCGGAGGAGCGGACCCAGCTTGCCGCTCCGCCGTTCCGCGACAGCTTCTTCCTGATCGATCCGCTCGACGGCACCAAGGAGTTCGTTGCCGGCCGCGACGAGTTCACCGTCAACCTCGCCCTCGTCACTCAGGGGGTGCCCCTGCTCGGCATCGTCAGCGCGCCCGCACTCGGGCTGCTCTGGCGCGGCATCGTCGGCCGCGGCGCCGAGCGCGTCAGGTTTGACGGCGCTACCATCGGTGCCGCCGAGCCGGTCCACACCCGCAAGCTGCCGGCGCCGGGCCAGCCCTGGGTCGCGGCGGTGAGCCGCTCGCACGGCGATCCCAAAAGCGAAGCGTTCATCGATAGCAGGCCCAATGCCGTCAGAAGGACGGTCGGCTCGGCCGTGAAATTCGGCCGGATCGCCGAAGGCAGCGCCGACATCTATCCCCGCTTCGGGCCCACTTCGGAGTGGGATGTCGGGGCCGGCTGCGCGGTCGTGACCGCGGCCGGCGGCAAGGTCACCGACGGCAAGGGCGGCGATATCCGCTTCGGCCAGCGGCAGGATACCGGCTTCATCATCCCGGAGTTCATCGCCTGGGGGGACCCGCAGGCGGTCGGCTGCTACTGACTGAGCTGCTCCTGAAGCGCCGGCCAGCGCTTGCCGACTTCGTAGAGGAAGCGGTCCGGATTGGCGGCGAAGGCGTCGCGATTGGCTTCCCGGCTGAACAGGTAAAGCCGCTGCGCCACGATCGCGAAGAAGCGGGGGTTGCCGGCGATGGTGACGCCGCGGGCGATGTCGGCGGGGTCATAGCCGCCGAACTGCGGTCCATAGATCTCGGGATGGGCCAGGAAGGAGGCCCGGTTGCCCTCGTTCCGGAAGCGCCAGACCGCGCCCCAGAGGTTGGCCTCGAACTCGGCCGTCCCCTGCGCGGCGCTGCCATCGACGAAATAGGCGACGGGGTCGAAGCCCTCGATGGCGACGCCGCTGAAGCGATTGACGACGATCCGTTCGGTGGTGGCAGCCTGGACCGGCAGCCATGCGCAGGCGATCCAAATGCCCGCCAACAGGCAGACGAGGCGGCCGATCAAGGCAATTCCGGGGCGCAAAGGGCTATCTTCCTGCCGTTGTGCCGTCATAGTTGCTGCGGATAACATCCGAGTCGAGGGGACATTCGGCGCAACCTAGAGCCGTGCCTGTTGGCGTCAGGTTAAGGAAGCGATCGGATTCGATACCAGGGGTTCTTTTATGACTTTCGCATCACGCCTTGCTGCGCTCGCGCTCGCCGCGATGGTCGGCTGGATCGTGCCGGCCTCCGCCCAGCAGGCGCCGCCGCCCAACCTGCCGCCGCCGCAGCGGTCCCCGACACCTAACACCTATGGGCCGGACGAGCTCGTGACGGCCGGTCACCGCTTCTTCGGCAACGTCTCGCGCGGGCTCGCCTCGATCATCGAGAAGGCGGTCAGCCAATGGGGCCTGCCGAACGGCTATATCCTGGGTGAGGAAGGCTCCGGCGCCTTCGTCGCCGGCCTGCGCTATGGCGAAGGCACGCTCTACACCAAGAACGCCGGCGACCTGCGCGTCTACTGGCAGGGCCCCTCGCTCGGCTTCGACTGGGGCGGCGACGGCGCGCGCACCATGACGCTGGTCTACAACCTGCCCGCCACCAACGCGATCTACCAGCGCTTCGCCGGCCTCGACGGCTCGGCCTATATCATCGGCGGCTTCGGCATGACGGCGCTCACCGCCAACAACATCGTGCTGGTGCCGATCCGCTCCGGACTCGGCCTGCGGCTGGGAGCCAATATCGGCTACCTGAAATACACGCCGCGCGCGACCTGGAACCCATTCTAGACTCCGCTCCACCGGTCCAATTCCGGATTCACGTTAACAACAGGGCGGGGCTGGCTTTTTGCCGGCCCGCCATGCATTGTCGTTGGTAAATTTTTCCTTAGCTTTGGGAGTTCTGGCCCATGGTCGAACCGATCATGTACCTGGCGATCGGTTTCCTGCTCGCGATGCTGTGCGGGCTTGCCATCGTGCCGCTGGTGCATAACCGCGCGGTGCGCCTGACCACACGCCGGCTCGAGGCCGCCACCCCGCTGTCGATGGCCGAGATCCAGGCCGACAAGGACCAGCTCCGCGCCGAATTCGCCATGTCGGCGCGACGGCTCGAGATGAGCGTCGACCAGCTCAAGAACAAGACCACGAGCCAGCTCGCCGAACTCGGCAAGAAGAGCGACGCCATCAACCGCATGAAGATCGAGCTCGGGGAGAAGAACGCCACGATCTTCGCGCTGGAGGCGCGCGAGAAGGCGGTGAAGGAGCAACTCCGCGCCACCGAAGAGGAATTCAACGCCAAGACCGAAGCCCTGCGCGCCGCCGAGAACGCGCTGACCGACAAGCAGGGCGAGCTCGCGAAAATCAACTCCGAACTGTCCAACCGCTCGATGATGGCGGAGAGCCGCCAGGTCGAGCTGGTCGCGGTGCGCGCGCAGATCGAGGATCTGAAGAACCGCGTCGGCGATGCCGAGAAGGAGTTTGCCGCGACGCAGGCGCGGCTGACGCAGGAGCGTACCGAATCCGAGACCGCCTCGCGCGAGCTTGGGGATGCACGCGGCCGCGTCGAAAATCTGAGCCAGCGCGTCACCGAGCTCGATCGCCAGCTCATCGTGCAGGTGAAGGAGGCCGAGATGCTCTCGGGCCGCGTCGCCGACCTCGAGGGACGCCTCGCCACGCAGGGCAAGCTGCTCGCCGAGCGCGACTACGAGAACAACCAGCTCCGCCAGGCGAGCGATGGCTCCGAGCGCACCATCAAGGAATTGCGCGTCGAGATCGCCGCCTTGAGCGGCGGCAAGTCGTCGGCCGCCGTGGAGCAGCTCCGCGCGGAAAAGACCGCGCTGGAGGAGCAGCTCCGCACCGCGCGCGACGAGCGCGCCAAGCTCCAGCGCGACATCAACGCGATCCAGCAGCAGGCGGAAAGCTCCTGGGCGACCGAGCGCATGGAGAACGCGCTGCTGCGCGAGCGCATCAACGACATCGCCGCCGAGGTCGCAAAGCTGGCGATGCAGCTCGAAGGCCCGAACTCGCCGATCGAGGCCCTGCTTGCGGCCGAGGCCGGCCAGCCGCCGAAGCCGGCGCCGCGCCCGGCCAACGACGCCGCGACGAACGGCGCGGCCGCAGGGACCCTGCCCGAGGGCGGCGGAACGCTCGCCGAGCGCATCCGCGCGCTCCAGGCCCACGCCTCCCGCGCCCGCCAGCAGGGCGCGTAAGCCGGCCAAAACGCGGCCTCGCAGCCGGATTGCGCGATCTGTGGGAAGGATTTCCAGGCTCGGGGCGCCTGGAAACTTGACACCTCCGGCCCGCACTTCTAAATCGCGGGCTCTGATGCGCCGGCCGGCCGAAAGTCCGGCCGTCGGCATGATGGTCCCGGGCGCATAGCTCAGCGGGAGAGCGTTCCCTTCACACGGGAGAGGTCCAAGGTTCGATCCCTTGTGCGCCCACCATCCATCCTCCTGAACCCTGCCGGTTGCGGACGATCTTGGCGGCTATCGGTACCGTCTCGTTAAAAAATTGAAAAACAACCCCATGCACAGTAGCCGACGTCAGTCGGATCAATGGGTTACGTATTTCCCGAATCCGCTTGCTCCGTCGGGCAAGACACCGGCATGATGGCATCATCCGAGGAGAGAGTTCCTGAGCCCGTCATTGCGAGCCAACGGGTCCGCGCAAACCGCGGCCCGATGACAGGCTCCGCGAAGCAATCCAGAATCCCTCCGCGGAAAGACTCTGGATTGCTTCGCTTCCGCCGTCGCTCTTCGAGCTATGGCGGACAAGGCGCTCGCAATGACGGAGCAGACCGCGCCCGTTCACGCGCACGCAAGCCTCAAGCCACCCGAGCCGGCCGCAAGGCCGCGTAGAGACCGACGAGGGTCCCGATGGCGACCAGGCCTGCCGCCAGCAGCAGCTGCAATTCGCCATCATCGGTGGCGCCTACGGACGACACAAGTCTGGTCACGACGACGAACAGAATACCCACACAGGCCGCTGCACCCACGCAAAGATGGGCGAGCTCTCGCGTCAGGTTCCGGCCGAGAAGTCCGATTGCCGTGAAATACATCGCGCAAGCATTGGGATGAACGAACAAGGCGAGGCGCGCGTAAGGACCGTAGGCGTCGAGGAGGGACTCACACCGGTTCAGCGCCGCTCTTGAGGCAACCCGCTGCAACAACGGTCTGAAGAAACGAGCCTGTCCGTAACTTAAGACGGCGCCCGCAATGATGGCCAGCCACGCCACGACAAAAACGGAGACATCCGCAGGCTTCGGATTGAGCGCCACGGACATGAGGATGAGGGCGGTTCCGGGAAAATAACCGAAATACGGGAAGACCGATTCCAGGAGCACGCAGACGAACATGAAGACCAGAAACCATGACGAACCGGTGGCGCCATGGACGATGGCGTTCAAGTCGAAGAGGTCAGTCTTGTACAGGACGAGGTACATGCACATGGCCAATCCGGCCAGCGCGTAGAACGGCAACGCTCCCGACAGAAAACGTCTCATCCAACCATCGGGCTTTGTTGCGCGGACACAGCGGAGACCATCGATATCAGGACAAGACAAGGAAGACGCATGGATCATGCTTTAGGCGAATGAGCTTGCTCCTGTCGATAGCAATCCTCGCCTCACCTGCGCGCCCCTACGCGATCGACAAAATCTCGATCTCCTGCGTCCCCGACCCCACGACGTCGCCCACCGCCTTTCCCATCAGCGACCTTGCGACCGGCGAGACGAACGAGATCGAGCCGGCCTTCGGGTCGGCTTCGTCCTCGCCGACGATGCGATAGGTCTGCACGCGGCCGTCAGGGCGGCTGAAGGTCACGGTGCTGCCGAAGGCGACCGTGTCGGTCGAAGCCGGGGTGGGGACGACCTGTGCGGTGCGCAGCCTTTCCGTCAGATAGCGGGCATCGCGCAAGGGGACCGCGGACTGCCGGCGCTTCTCGTTGACGTCGTCGATGGCTTGCGCGGCCTCATAGGCCTCGCGCGCCTCTTGAAGCTGCGTCTGCAATGCCTGCAAGCCGGCTTCGGTCACGAGGTTCGGATGAGGCGAGATCGGCCGATCCGGCAACAGCGTCTCGGACGCCGTCTCGGCGCTTTCTTCCTTGGTAAAGGCAACGCTCAATTCGTAGATCCTGTCGAACTGTCTTGGCCAACGGCGGCGCGTCCGCTCACGGGCGATTGCCCGGACTATATCTCAAGTTGGACGAAACGGCGCAGCTTGAAGACGAGGTCCGGCATGGCCTGGCGGAACCGCGTCGCGTTCTGGAACGTGGTCGAGAACGGCGCGAAGGTGATCATCGCGTTCCAATGCCGGTAGCCATAGACCGTGACCGAGACGCCGGACGCGGGAAAATCGTCCAGCTTGCGCAACTCGCCGAGCACGAGATCGGCAATCGCTTCCGCGGGCAGCAATTGCTTGCCATCCGGTGTCGTGGCGATCTTTGCGGGCGGTTCGACCGGCTTGGTGACTGCCGGCGCGGCATCGGACGCATGATCATCCGGCTTGACTGATGCCGCAGCGGGGATGGGCGCCTCGACCGGGTCAAATCCATTCGTCGGCGCTGTTGGTGGACCCTCGGTGAGCGGCGGCGGTGCGACGATGTCTGCGCGCTTGCCGCCTCCCAGGATGCTGCTGATCATGGCCACAAGGCCAGCATCCTTCACGTCGTCGCTCATCACGTCCCCCGGCTTCGCCCTACTCTAGCACTGCTCCGGCAGACCGCCACAACGTATGTGTGGTCCGCCTCCCGCCTGGCCAGGGCCGCCTCCGTATGGCACCGGCGGCGCGACGCCGAATCGCGCCGCGCCACCGTGCGATTCGTCACTGCTTCTCGAACGGAATATATTGCTGGTACTGCTTGGGCACCGAGCTGCGATAGCGCGCGGGCACCGTGCCGGTGTCGACCGAATGATCGATCTCCTGCTGCCGCGTCATCTTCTTCTTCGCCGGCTTCTTCGATGCGCTCTTCTTGGAGTCGGCCGGCTGGGCTGACGTGTCAGTGGTCGCGCTCGGCGTTGTCGTCGTCGCGGCCGGCGCGGTGGTCGTCGCCGCAGGTGCGGTGGTCGTCGCCGCAGGCGCTGGGGTCCCGCCGGCGGCCGGCGCGCTCTGCGCCAGCGCGAGCGGTGTTTGCATGAGAAGCGCCAGCGCTGCTGTCGCAGCCAGCAAGTATGACCTTTGCATCAGAACCTCCAAAATAACTGACCCGAATGCGGCAAAGCGTAGGCCTCCGGGAGCAGCGTGTGCAAGTCCGCGGACGATAGGCCGGAACCCGGCCTCGAACTGTGGCCGAGATCACATGACTCGCCGCGGCTGGCCTCATCATAGATGCATGTCGAACGCGGCGCCCACCGCGGACACCAGGACGAGCACGACAAAGTGTCGGCCAAATCCCGGCGAACTGACGCGAAGCCGCTTGCGCTGATCGATGACGAGAATGTTATCCGTCATCGCTCCGGGAAAAATTTGCAAAGCGCGGCCGCAGCTTGCTCGCAAAGCGCCTCCCTCTGAAGAACCGCCGATGTCGGACAAGTGTGATCTATCTCGCTTGTTGCGGGTGCGATCTAGCCTAGCCTGCATATTCCAGCGCGAACAACTTCAGCTTGACTTGTATCCATCGTGACTTTTCAGGGAGGTCTCATGAGCAGCCGCCACAGCATTGTTCCGCGCGGTCTGAACGCAACGCGCTCGCCGCTTTCGCAAGGCCGCTTCGGCCGCATGTTTCGCAAGCTCACACCGGCAAAATTCGGCCTCAACGACGCCGACAACATCGCGAACCTTTCGGCGCTGGCCGACAAGATGGTCGGCACGTTCGATGCGCCGAAGGACGGACCGGACGCGGAGGAAAGCGGCATTCCTTCGCTCTACACCTATTTCGGCCAGTTCATCGACCACGACATCACGTTCGATCCGGTCAGCTCGCTGACCAAGCAGCAGGATCCCGACGGGCTCGTCGACTTCCGCACGCCGGCGCTCGATCTGGACAATCTCTACGGCCGCGGTCCGAACGACCAGCCCTACATGTATGACGGTATCAAGTTCCGCCTCGGCGAGAAGCTGACCGGCGCGGGCGTGCCCGATGCCAGCGACCTGCCCCGCTTCAAGGGCCGTGCGCTGATCGGCGATCCCCGCAACGACGAGAACAGCATCGTCTCGCAGTTCCAGGCCCTGATGCTGCGCTTTCACAACCGCATGGTCGACGACAATGACAGCCTGTCGTTCGAGGATGTGCAGCAGCGCGTCCGCTTCCACTATCAATACGTCGTCATGAACGACTTCCTGCCGCGCATCGTCCACGCCAGCGTGCTGGACGAGCTGAGAACCGCCGGCCGCTACGACCGCAGCAAGCTCGCCTACTACCACTGGAAGACCTACCCCTTCATGCCGGTCGAGTTCTCGGTCGCGGCCTACCGGCTCGGGCACTCCATGATCCGCCCCGGCTATCGGCTGAACGATGCGGCCAACATGCTGTTGCAGATCTTCCCCGATCCCCACAATCCCGACCACAATGCGCTGACCGGCTTCCGTGCCATGGGCCCGGGACGCGCCATGGACTGGGGCCGCTTCATCGATCTCGACACGCGCCCCTATGGCGTCGAGGACGACGACACCAATGCCGACAACAGCCGGCGGCTTCAGTTCGCCTACCGCATCGATGCGTCGCTGGTGGACCCGCTGCGCAAGCTGCCGCCGGAAGTCGCGTCCAATCCATCGTCGCTCGCGTTGCGCAATCTCGAGCGCAGCTGGCGGCTCGGCCTGCCCTCGGGCCAGGCCGTCGCCAGGGCGATGAATCTGACGCCGCTGACGGACGACCAGATCATCATCGGCAAGGCCGTTGACGAGCCGGGACCGGACGATCCGCAAGTTCAGATCGCCTCGATCGCGAACGGCGTGTTCGCCGGCAATTGCCCGCTCTGGGCCTACATCCTGGCCGAGGCACGGCAGTTCCAGACCGCCGTCACGATCCCGGCCACCGGCGCGCCCGGCCCCATCAACACGCCGCAGCTCGGCCCCGTCGGCGGTCGCATCGTGGCCGAGGTCTTCCTGGGCATGATGTTCGGCGACCATTCCTCGGTGCTGTCACTCGACCCGCAATGGACCCCGGTGACCGGCGCGAGCTTCGCGCTCAGGGATCTCGTGGCCTACGCGCTCGGCCAGGGCGATCCCCTGCACTGAGCGCGTGACGGAAGATGGTGCAAAGGCCGCTCGTGTCGTGCGAGCGGCCTTATGGCCATCTTGCCCCGACGAGGAGAGGTGACTGAGGTCCTCGCGCGCATCGAGCCAAACGCCGCGCGAGCGGCAGGTTCTTTGAACTTGTCATTCGGGGTACAATTGACAAGGAGATCGCCGGCTTTGGGCGCAACAGAGCGCACGATGACGTGCACACCGCCACGACTGCAGCACTGACATCTTCGCGAAACACCTTGCGGCGCACCTACGGAACAGCATTACATCTGAGAAATTCGCGGAACGAAAAGGCTCATCAGTCTTTCTCTGACCTTCGGGAGGTGCCCCATGACTTCTCAGGCCATAGAAGGCGCATGTGCGTTCGCCTGGCGGAACTATCTGCTGCTCCATAGTGGCATTAGTGAGAACGACAACACGCGTTCCGCCCTCGTTCGCTACGTCACCAATCTTCGCGATACCGGCGAATATGATTTCGATCTCTTGCAAATAGCAGCGGTCGCTTACCTGAAAAAGCTGGACGAACTGCATGACGACCGAGGTGCGAGACTCGCGGCAGATCAGGCTTTGGCCGAGCGGTTAGCATCACGTGGTGCACAACCTGGCAGGTAGCTTTGGGCTTGATCACCAGAGCAGAAGGAGCAAGCAGCCATGGCAGACAACACCTCTAACTCAGACCGTCTCGCGCGCGACGCCCAAAAGCGCACAACCGCAGCGACAGAAATCGGTATGATTGCCTTGAAGCCAATTATGCATTTTCAGGTCTCAATGCTGAGGATGTGGGCTGACAGCATCGAAAGGTTTGCGGGCAATTACGAAAAGGGATTCGAAGAAACCGTGACCGCAGTCGAGGAACAGTCCGACAAGGATCGCGCCGCGTAAATCAACGCAATCGTTCGGCGGAGTCCGAGTTGGGTCAAACTGAGAAGTCCGGGCGTTCAGCCGGCAGGTCGGCTTTACCCCCAACTCCAGACAAACGCTGCATCGGACTAACTGACGCGATGGGCCATGTGTGGACGGCTCCAGGTTGGCAAGGAGAATCTTCACTTTGCAGCATTGGTCGGAGCAGCCATGTGTTCGGCCTGTTCGCGCGGTACCCATGACCGCTGGCCATAATGCCCTCCGCGGATCAGATCCCGGTCAAAAGCACGCATTCGATGATGCTGTGGCCCATGTGGGTTGTCCTGATCGCCGGATCGACCGGCGCTGCATTACGTGCTGTTCGCCCTCCCAACCGTTACGTCACACTGGGCTGTCCGGTGTGATTTCGTTTACGCCGCAAGAGCGGCGGGTTCCTTGTAGCCTTCATTCCTCGCCATCATCGCCCATGCCATCCTCGCGAGTTTGTTGGCGAGCGCAATTGCGGCGACCTTGGTTGGTCGGCGCGCCAACAGCGCGGTGAGCCAGGGCCGATGCTGGGTGCCGTGGATCTTGGCATAGCGGATCACGGCGAGTGCGCCTGCCGTGAACAGGCTGCGCAAATAGCGATCGCCTTGCTTGCTGATACTGCCAAGCTTGTCCTTACCCCCGCTCGAGTTCTGCTTCGGCACAAGCCCGACCCAGGCCGAGAAATCCCTCCCTGATCGGAAGGCTTCTGGGTCAGCAATGCTGGCGACAAGGGCCGTGGCCAGCGCCGGCCCGACGCCGGGGATCGCATCCAGCCGCTTGCTCGTCGCATTTGATCGATGCCAGGCGATGATGCGTCTGTCGAACTCCAGTATCTGAGCCTTCAGTGCTCGCAACTGACTGCCGAGAGCAGCAAGACATGCACGGCCGACCTCTGGAAGCCGGCGGTCGGCTGTATCGGCGACGACTTCCAGCAGCTGCTCGACACCCCTGCGCCTGACAGGGGCGACGATCCCGAACTCGGCAAGATAGGCGCGGATCGAGTTGATCACGGCTGTCTGCTGGCGAATGAAGAGATGGCGCGCCCGGTGAAGCATCAGACAGCTCTGTTGCTCGACCGTCTTGGTCGGCACGAACCGCATGTTGGGTCTCGTAACCGCCTCACAAATCGCTTCCGCGTCCGTGGCATCGTTCTTCTGCCGCTTGACGTAGGGTCTCACATAAGCCGGAGGCATCAATCGCACCGAATGCCCCAACGCCTGCAGCTCGCGGGACCAATAGTGTGACGACGCGCAAGCCTCGATCCCGACGAGGCATGGCGGCAGCTTCTGGAAGAACGCCAGGACGTGCCGACGCCTCAACTGACGGCGTATGACCACCTGGCCGGCTGTATCAACGCCATGCACTTGAAAGACCGACTTCGCGATATCCAGACCGATTGTCGAAATTGACTGCATAGCTTGCTCCTCCGAATCGTGGGAGCCTCAAACGGCGCCCACTCCTTGGCACTCTCGTGCCCGTGGAGGAGCCGTCCACAGCATCAACAGCAGACATCGGCACCTGATCGATCACCTCGTTAGCGCGCAGTAGGAACGATCCGAGCGCGTCGTTGACGACGTAAAGTACGTTCGCGCGACCATTGAGCGATGAGCGGCACCAGGTGCAGCATCGTGAGGCCCTCGCTCGGCCCGCGGGTGCGGCAACTCCTGCCAGCCAACGGAAATTTACTGGTTCGCCCGTTCGGCAGCGGCGGTGGCCATGTATTTCGAATGGAAATCAGCAACCCGGTCGCGCCACATTCCGACGAATGCCCCCGAAGTCAGCTTATCGACCGATTTCCACGCGTGTTTTACGGCCGGAAGAGTATTCCGCCAGATCGCGCGTTTGCACCATTTTTTACCTTTCTCGCTGCCTTCGCTGGTGGCACACATGGATTTCCAAGCGATGCGATCAGGTTGGCTGATGTGCTCGGCCGCGCCTTCCCAGCCTTGTTGATGGATTAGGTAAAGATCGCTCAAGGTCGGCTTCTTCTGCGTCACCCACTCGAACAGAATGCCTTCGGTAATGACCTTGTAGGCCGCCGCAACGGCATTGTCGCGGGGATCACGAATCTGCCCGGAGCCGAATTTGTTGAACTCGTATTCGCTCAGTTGGAACAGGCCGATATACGACCCGGTGCGTTGCTTGGGATCGAAACCGGACTCGATCTTGGCAACCGCCTTCATGAAATTGAAATCCAGACCGAAAGCGTCGGAAGCGCGCTTGATCTCCTCGACCGGCGTTCCGACCGGGGTGTCCTTGAGTGACCTTAAAACGATAGCCGCCGGTTTCTCGGCAGGCGGCAGTTCGGACCAGACGTAATAGATGAGATACCGAAAATCCTGCGTCACCGGCGCCGGGTTGGAGGCATTGCGCGTTGTCGGCACCGGTTGGGCGACATCATGGTGGCCCAAGTCCACCAATTCCTGCACAGGCGGTAAATCGGCCGACAGAGTCTGCGACGGATCGGGCAACGCGGCCACGACGATCGATTCCGGCTTATCCGAGGCAGCCGTCGTGTCGGTGGCCGTCCCCGCCGCGGGTTCGGCGGCCGTCGCCACTTCTGCGCTAGCGACAGCGGCGTTCGCGACAACGGTATTAGCGACAACGGCGTTGCCCATTGCGATTGCCTGCGGTTCATCCCCGAGCCTGGCGTTGGCGGCGAGAGATGCTGCGCGGTCCTCGATTGGCACTGCGCGGGTGTTCTCGGTGCCGGCCGAACCGAAGCCAGCCAGCCAGCCAACGATCCACCCCGCGAGAACGACCGTTCCGCAAAACGCCGGCGCCACTGCCGTAAATCGCCGCGGGTTCATGATCCCGTCGCCTCCAAAGGCTCCACCTGAGCCATGCTGCACAGCCAAGCACGCGACGGATTGATTCTCGGGCCAAGACATGACCGCGCAATGGCGCAAACCTCAGCTCATCATCTTTTCCACGAAGTGTTGCCCGAATGTAACGCGCCGCCGGCAAGCAATTGTTCTCCGACGTAAGCGTGTAGGGCGCTCCGGACCCATGCGACGCATGCGGCCAGTTCGGGGCGAGCCCGCCATTGTTAGTGTCGGACCAACAGGCGCGCTTGAGTGGCCGTAGTCGCGGATGCCGGCCCCTCGAACGGTCTGTCGTTGACGATTTATGGGATCTTGAGCGAACCGAACCCATTGCCCGCGATCAAAGCGTCCGTCGCAACGCCCCTCACACCGTACATTGATCGGCCCGGCGATCGGCGCGACGGCTATTGCCGATTGTCTTCCTCCAGCAAATTGGCCTCGTCATTGGAATTGGTCCAATTTTCGACCCACTGCGACCAGATTTGAAGACGAGGTTATGGTCGGTAACGCCACCACGTTTTTTGGTTGGACCTCGCATGCAACTTCACTGCATGAGGCACTGGATGAGGAAGCAGGCTCCAATAACAGCTTTCGCCGCTTTCATGTTCTCTACAGGGATCGCACATGCTCAGTTTCTGTTTTGGCCGCAGGACAGGTTCTGGCCAGGCCATTACGCTCCGTTCAAACACAAGCACCACCACACGCAGACAAACTCTGGATCTGCGAAGAACGCTCGGCCCGAGGACCCTCCGAAGGGCCCGCTCCAGATCATCATCTCGATCTCTGACCAACGGGTCTCGCTTTTTGACAACGGGGCCCTGATCGCAAGCTCATCGGTGTCCACGGGAACTCAGGGGCATCCTACACCCCTCGGCGTATTCAGCGTGATCAGCAAACAACGATGGCACCGTTCCAATATTTATAGCGCTGCCCCCATGCCCTACATGCAGCGCATCACCTGGTCAGGGATTGCGTTGCATGCCGGTGTCGTGCCTGGGCATCCGGCGTCACACGGCTGCATCCGTTTGAAAAATGACTTTGCTATTCGACTCTGGCATCTCACGAAGCGCGGCACGCGCGTGATCATTGCGCACGACGATGTGCAGCCGGTCGAGATAACCAATCCGCACCTCTTTAAGCCGAAAGCCGTGTCCGGTTCGCCTGAATTTCAGACCGCCACAGTCGCGGGTAAGAGCATTGGCACAGCCGCGGCAACGCATGGATCACTGGTGTCCAAGGCCGAGACTCCAGAAGCCACTAGTCTCCAGGTTCCAAGCTCGGCTCCCGCTGAAGGCTCACCTAGAAAGATGGTGCCGATCTCCGTCTTCGTGAGTCGTAAGTTGAGCAAGCTCTTCGTGCGTCAGGGCTTCTCGCCGTTGTTTGATGTCGCGGTCAAGATCGAAAATCCGGAGGAGCCCCTGGGAACGCACGTGTTTACCGCAATGGAATTCCAGAGCGAGGGAGCGGCTATTCGCTGGACGGTCGTGTCGATTCCTGACGAATTTCCTCGCATCGAGGGTGCCATGAAAGAGCGCGAAGCGGCCGTGAAGCAGACCGCCCTATCGGTACCGTCGCCCGATAAAGCCAACGCTGTCCTCAACCGCATCGAAATACCGCAGGATACCGTTGAGAGGATCTCTAAACTTCTGACGCCGGCCTCTTCATTGATTATTTCCGACAACGGATTTAGCCATGAGACGGGAAAAGACACGGATTTCATCGTGGTAACGCATTGATGCGGCGGCGCAACCCACCAACACACGATGCCGCTGCGCAACCCGCTGGAATTGTTCGACGGCAATTCTGGTGCAAAATTCTTGATGTCCGCACGTAAGCAAAAGCAGTGCGAGGTCCGCTCTGGGTCTTGGCCGTGTAAAAACGGCTTTAATGGGCGTCGGTCCGGAAGCTAGGGACCGCGCCCTGTCTCAGGC
>NZ_LBJZ01000133.1:0-16081 GCF_028128935.1 Bradyrhizobium sp. CCBAU 11361 | reverse complement strand
CCTTCCAAATACGTCGCAAATCGCTTCTCGCTCGTCTTGGCCACGCCCGCTCATGTCGGCCTCTCGACTGATGGTCCATGCTTCATCCATCGCTGATTCTGGCCGGCAGTTTTGTGACTCAGTCAGACTAGAGATCCTCTCCAACTCCAGGATTGCCTCGACTTCAACTGAATTACCCAACGACGCCTCCGAACAGCTCAAAAAAATATGGTCAGAGGCACCGTTCATAACTTGCGCGTGGTCTCTACCCGCCAGGCACGCAAAGAGCCTTCGCACGGTCAATGTAGAGTTTCTGAAGTCTTTTCGTTGCGGGCCCAACGGAAGCCTGATTGATAGATACACTTCCAATCCTCACAACGGGTACGACAAAGTACGTCGTGCCGGTCACGAATATTTCCCGCATTTCAAATAGCTCATCGAGCTTTATCGCTTCTTCTAGAACTTTGATTGATTCGCTACGAGCAAGCTCGAGCACGACGTGCCGGGTAATGCCGGGAAGGATTGATGGTCCGAGTGGATGGGTACGAAGAACGCCGTCACGGTCGACAGCAAACACCGAAGTCGATCCTCCCTCAGTAATGACACCGTTTTCATGCAGCAAAGATTCTCCCGCCCCGTTCAAGGAAGCGTGCTGCTTTGCCAGAACCTGTGCAAGAAGAGACGTCGACTTG
Source organism: Bradyrhizobium sp. CCBAU 11361 (assembly GCF_028128935.1). NCBI lineage: Bacteria > Pseudomonadati > Pseudomonadota > Alphaproteobacteria > Hyphomicrobiales > Nitrobacteraceae > Bradyrhizobium > Bradyrhizobium sp. CCBAU 11361. The sequence goes on along the minus strand of NZ_LBJZ01000133.1, from coordinate 15,410 downwards.
ATATCCCGTCGCTTCCAGCGCAAATCATCAACGATCTCCGCGGCGATGCCTTTATGTAACTTCTCTGTTGCGCACAGATGCTTCTCCTGAGTGAACCCAAATGCGAGGGGAGCCATGCTCCGATCGAATGTGAAGTCCCTCTCTGCGGCACCTCGCGTTACTTGAATATAGACGATGCCTTCGACAAGTTCATTTGAACGAACCAATCTCTCATGTACTTCCCGCCATTGATGTCTGGAAAGTGGAACGCTCAGGCCAATTGCATCCGCCGACTTAAAGAGCCGGTCGATATGAAGATCGAAGTCAAGGAGTCGGCCATTCACGACAGCCGTTACCTCGTAGATCCCGTCACCAAAAAGCAGTCCGCGCTCAAATACGGATACCTTGGCGACACTGCTGTCGACAAAATCGCCGTTCAAAAAGATTGTTCTGTTCATACGTTCCGGGCCCTTTGCCTAATGTTAGCCACCGATTCTGTTCTACCGGATCAGATCGGGGGCGCTCTCAATTGCGTTTCCGAATAGGCCCGGGGCGACGTTTGAACCGCTCATGACGAGCACGACCTGCCCACCGCGTGCGTCAAATTGTGGGGATAAGACAGCCGCGAGCGGCAGAGCTCCCCCAGGCTCAACGACAATTCCGAAGAGCGTCGCTGCGACTCGCATGGCCGCCTTTACTTCATCGTCACCCACGACGACCACTCCGGATAAGTGTTTTGAATTGATCTCGAATGTTAGCTCGCCTGGCGTCGGAGCAAGCAACGCATCACAAATCGTTTTGGGGCCGGGACTGTTCCGATCACGGTAGCCCAACTTGAGGCTTCTTGCTGTATCATCGTATCCGGCTGGCTCGACAATCCAGCATTCGGCCGCGCTGCGCATGGATTTCCAACTAAGGCAACTTCCGGCGGCCAGCCCACCTCCTCCGAAACTAACGATGATCGCATCGGGATCTGCGCCGAGTTCCTCAGCTTGAAGACCTGCTTCTCGTGCGAGCGTAGCAGCTCCGGCTATAATCCGACGGTCGTCGTATGGCGGGATAACTGCTAAACTTCTAGTGTGGGCGATCTCCCGAACGACAGATTCTCTGTCGTGCTTGTGGCGATCATAGGTAACAATCTCCGCGCCCAGCGCTCGTACGCTTGCGGATTTTACCTCTGGAGCATCTTTCGGCATCAGCACAGTTGCATGCGTACCGATGAGGCTTGCTGCCCAAGCGACTGCATGCCCATGGTTTCCTGAAGAGAAACAAACAATGCCGCGCTTACTCTCCTCTGCTGAAAGGGTTGCAATTCGATTCCAGCCCCCCGAATCTTGAAACTGCCCGTGATTTGCAGGCCTTCCGCTTTCAGCAGTACCCGGCCGCCCAGGAACTGGTTCAGCCTGCTGCTTTCGAGCATCGGCGTCATGCGAAGGTGTGAATTTATTCGCTCCGCGGCGTCTTCGATCTCATCGAACGTCGGTGGGAGCATGTCCTAAGATTGCTCCTTTTCGGCACCTAACATTTCGAAAGTCCTGGTATTGAGAGTTGCTGTGGTCAGCGCTGAGTTCGACCGGAATGTCGGTGACGTGTTTAATTGCGGCAATTCAACGATGCTTATGTCGTCGACGAGTTCTGTGCCTTCTCCAATTTTGGCATTGCTCCGTCTTGCAGGGAGGCGAAGAGCTAAACCGATCACTGTGATTCGCGTATCGACTTGCCGCTATATTCGATGAGCGGATGGATTCCCAATACGTCCTGATAGTGAAGGACAGATTCGTTGCCATTCAACAACAAGATGCCAATGTCGGCAGGACCCGCGCGATAGTTCGGCTTAGCGGGCAGAAGCTCAAAGTCATTTGCGTAGCAGGAGCCGTGCATAGTCGTCCAGGTGAGTCCATTCCAGCTCCCCGATGAAGCACGATGCGTATGCCCGAGAAACAGGTGCCTAACGTTTCCAGCAGCAGTTACCACAGCCAAGAATTCGGCCGCGTCACGCACCATAGAATGGTCGTTCCAGAATCCCGTCTTAAAAGGAGGATGATGCATAAAAATATAGACGGGCTTCTGACCTGCATCTTTGAGCTTTTCCTTCAACCAGGTCAGCTTTTCCTCGCAGTAGTCTCCGACGTTTTCTCCGCTCTTAGCCGTGTCCAGAAAGAGAAGCACCTCCCGCTTGGTTTCCAAAGAGCTCTGAATGTAACCGCCTTGGTCCCGATCAAGTTCGGGCATGACTTTCAGAAGAGTATTGCGGTCGTCATGGTTGCCAGCGAGGAAACGAATGGGCATTTTCAGTGGCTTGAGACACTCGAGCAGGGCCCGGTATCCGTCCTCGCTGCCATTCTCAACATTGTCCCCCATAAGCACGCACAAATCTGCGTCCGGTACGAGCTTTTGAATTGCAGCTACGCACAGATTCAATCGCGCTATGGGATCAATGCCTCGCACGAGGCTACCTGCGGTGAGGTGGGTGTCAGCGAGAAGAACAATTTTCATATAAGCCGCCTGTTTGCTTGAGCCAATCTCAATGGAGATTACCCTATGAAGATTTTGGGCGACCGGTTGCTCATTCTTGCCAAGACGGCGCTTTGACCTGTTCCCTGCCAGATTGACAGATCATCCAACGTGATTGCACCCTTCCCGTCCGTCCCGAGGATTGTCACCTCTTCGCCGATCTGCAGAGCTGGCAAACGGGACAGATCGATAACCGAGAGCTCCGAGTTCACGGCTAGGACCGGAGCCCTCTCGCCCCTGATGAGAACATATGCCGTCTGGGCAGATGCTGGTTGTGCATAACCGTCGCGCCACCCAAACGGGATCACACCGGTTGCCCCCGAAAACGGACGAGCGGAGCGACCCTGCTTTCCGCTGGTCGTGATTCCTACGGTCTTGCCAGGAAAATCCGGATGCACCTGTATGAGTCGCGATTTGACCGCGCGGAGAACGGGACGCAAGGACGAAAAGTCGGCCAAATCGCGTGGGGCGGATGCCTTTCCGTAGAGCAGACTGCTGATAGCGACAGCGTTACAGTTATCCTTGAGCCCCATCATAACAGCGTTGCTTGCGCGTGCCTGTGTGACGGGAACGTTAAGACCTTCGCGACGTAACGCTTCGACGATGTTGCAGAACTCCGTGGTCCTCTGCTGCGCGAACTCCTTGCCCGGCGCGTCTACGAATGGCAGATGCATATATACTGCCTCCACCAAGACGTTTTTCATACCAGCGATCTCGCGAATCGCGGATTTGGCCTCGGGGAATGGAAACCCTATGCGCCCTCCCCCGGCATCAACCTTGATGTGGACTTTCGTTGGCTTTTCTGCGCTTGCCGAGACCGCCTTGGCCAATTCCAAGTTGTGGATGGTGGGAGTGAGACCGTGCCTCAAGTAAAGAGGGATACCTTCCGGCAATGCCGCCGCGAACATAATAAGTTGCATATCCGGCAGTGCTGTTCGAACCATAACCGCCTCGTCGAACGTTCCGCAACACAATGCATCGACACGGAGGTCTGAGAGGCGTTTAGCGACTTCAAGAACATCACAGCCGTAAGCACCCGTCTTGATACAGGCGTGAAGCCTGACATCTGGGCCAATCATACGCCTTACGACGCTTACATTGTGGTCAAGAGCTCTCAGATCGATCTCTACCCAGTTCGGTCGTGTCGGAGAGATCGCAAGATCTGTTTGCACTGAAATCTGCCCTTCGTCTTTCATAACTCTCCTCATTGGCCCTGCCACGCTAGTTGTCCTGTGAAAGCCGTCATCGCGTGAGGGGTCGGACCCTCGTCACGAGCGGCCTCCCACGTGAGCTTGACTCGAGATCGACCTGGCACGCGCGAGGATCGTCTCGAGTTTGGAGCGAAGACCCTGCGCTTCATAAATCAGACTTGAAATGTGGGCCACTGTCGCCTCAGCGCCCCGCGCACCGACGAAAAAGAAATGACCGCCTCGTATCTCCCGGTAGAGCCGCAACGGCAACCTTTCAACGAATGTGCGCAAATTCGTCCACTGGTCGACCGCTAGTTCGAGTGGTGCGACTTCGGCGCGAATCCGCTGGACGTTGAAGAAATGCCAAGCGGTTCGATCGCCCAACGCATGTCTCTCGTCGACTCTATCGGTGGGCACTATCATCGCGGTCAGTGGAAACTCGGCAAACCGAGTGGCGCCCATATCGTCTTGGGCTTGCTCGATATCCCAACTCGAGCCCGAAGACGAGTAGCGTTGCGCGGTACCGCGAAGCATGATGGGCGTGTTGCACATATAATGTCGCAAGTAGATCTCTTCATCGAGGATTGAGCGGCTATTGTCACGTCCCTGGTCGCGAAGGCCAGCAAGAAACTCCTGAACGTAGCGGTCACGAATTCCGTCGGGGGCCGCGGTTACGGTGCGCGCCCACAGACCTTGCGAAGTCAACGGTTCGCGGCCTGAGCTGACCAAGATGAGGCCGGGCAACGGCGGCACGGCGGCGAGCGAAAGAAAGCAGATCGCATCGATACCGTGACGGACGAGCGCGGCATTCACCGCCGCGACCGACCGCCCGGCCATGCTCCACATGGCGACAACGACCTGGCGCTCCGGGGTCTCGCGCAACACGGCCGACGTGATGGCACCGACCCAGTCGGCCCAAGCAGCGATTGTCAGATCCGACAGCGCGGCTCCGATCGTGGGATGATCGCTCGGATAGGAAAGTCCGAGTAACCCCATACCGTGCCGTTCGAGCCAGTAGTCGAGGAAATCGAAGCGGCAGGAACCGGGGTCGCCGTAGGCAATTCGTGCAAGATTCCCACCGCCTGGCAGAAAGACTAAAAGCGGACGACCGGGATCTCCAAGTCTAAGATAACGCAGACCTGCGATACCAGCGTGCTCGATGCGCTTCTCTCCAGGAAACAGTGCGGATTGCGTTTGGTCGACGATCATGTACCGGATTTACGATTGTAGAGTGGATGTCTGTTGAACAAGCATGCCGAACTATTCTCTCGTGTTGCCTGCGAAGGCGGACCGGCTTTCGGCGGGTTTCATCGCTTTACAGACACAAGCGGCTGAATTTCTTTTGTTAACGCTTCGACGGCAACTTCTGGCGATTCCTTCAGTCCGACGACGCGAGTCAGATGGTCAGTCACGATTGTAAAAATACGTGGCGCGTTTTGTCCGGGCGGCGCATACCAACCGGTGGCAACATCAAGACGACCAAGCACCGCATTTGCGTTCGGACGCTCTGCAAGCAGCGATTTCAGTTCAGGCGATGCGTCTATCACCCGCCGGTTCAGCGGGTAGTAGCCACTGTTTTCGGCAACTATCTGTTGCCCTCTTGGTCCAAGGGAAAAGTTAATGAACTCGAGAGCAAGCTTCTGTCGTTCTGGATCCTTTGTAAAGATCGACGCTATCGGCCCTGCAGTTGCTATCGTTCCGACTTGTGGGTTTACAGGAAAGGGTTTTGCGAGCACCTTGAAGCGATTGCCTGCTGCCGTTTCCGCAACAGCAATTGTCGAGCTCGTGCCCGCTAAGACCCCGATTGTTCCTGCGGCAAACGCCTGGCGCGCTTGGTCCCTTGTCATGGCGGCTTTCGCTTGCCCGGCTTCACCAAACCCCTTCAGCACATTCATCGCGGCGAGACCTGCCGGCGTGTCGATTTGCAGATGAGTCTCATCTTCGTTCATCAGGCTTCCGCCGTTTGATTGGAGAAGCCAAAGCAGTGAGATGGCACCCGTTCCATCTGCTTCGACATAGCCTCCGACGATAGCTGGTCCGAGGCGATCGATCTTTCGTGCTAGCGCCAATACACCATCCCAATCGGTCGGCAGATTGTTGGAATCCCCTCCGGCTTTGTCAACGAGATCAGAGTTGAACAGAATTACGGGAGTCGACACGCCAATCGCGGCGCCATAAATCGCCTTCCCTACGCGGCCCTTTTCACGCACCACGGGGCTCGCTCTTGCTAATTCGAGCTCCGGATTGGCCGCTATGAATGGGTCAAGTCGAACGGCCAGGCCGCGCTCGGCGTATAGACGCTGACCGCTTCCCACCACCACCAGGTCAGGGAGGGATTGGCCTATCGTGGCACGGCGAAGCAAGTCTTGCTGGAGCTCGTCGTAGCTGCGTGGTCCCGGGGGGACCTTTATCTTAATGCTTGGATTTTCCGCCTCGAAGCCGGCCCCAATCGCATCAAGCATCTTTGTGTTGTCACTTCCGGAGGCGATCTCCAATGTCTCCGCGTAAACTGCAGAGGCACCGAACAAGACTGCGGCAAGGGACAAGCCGCACATCAGTTGTTTGAGTTTACTCACAATATCACCTTTCGTTGAGCTTGAAATTTACTTGATACCGCCTCTGGTCAGCCCCTCAACGAACCACCTTTGGGCAGCTAGAAAAGCGACCATGAGCGGGAGGACGACAAGTGTTGACGCGGCCATGAGGGGACCGTAGTCGTTGCCGGCCTCCTCGTTCATGAAGCCCATGATGCCAAGTGGCGGCGGCATGAGCGACCGGTCTTGTACTGCGATCAAAGGCCAGAACAGGTCATTCCAGTGGCCGACGACCGAGAAGATTGAGAAGGCGAGGATCGCCGGCAGCGCCATCGGCACCATGATTTTCCAGACGATGGCAAGTTCCGAGAGACCGTCGAGTCGAGCCGCATGGATCACGTCGTCAGGAATGGTCTTGAAGAACTGACGGAATAGGAAGATCCCGAACGGCGAGACGACGTAAGGGAAGACGAGTGCCGCATAGGTGTTGAGGATGCCTAACTGATAACCGAGGATAAACAGCGGCAGCGAGAGAACCTGGTGCGGCAGCAGCAAACCGATAAGCACCATACCGAAGAGCAGGTCGCGGCCGGCAAACCGCAGCTTGGCGAGCGCATAGGCGCAAGGAGCGCAGACGAGGATCTGCAGCGCTAGGATCAGAGAGCACACGATCAGGCCGTTGCCCATGTAGCGAAGCAGCGGTGCTTGAGTTAGCGCTTTGGTATAGTTCTCGACGCCGTAGAACTGTGCGGGCCAGAAGGAGAAGGACGCGCGGAAGATCTCGCCGGGCGGCTTGATCGACAGCGAGACCATCCATATGAAGGGGACGAGAATGAGCGCTCCGGTGACGATCAATACGGCATGTCGAAGAACTGCGGCAGGTCGCCACAGAAAATTGGCGAAGGTGATGAAGCTCATTGATAGTGCACCTTCCTGTCCATAACGCGGGTCTGGACGAGAGTGAGCGTCACGACGATCGCGAGAAAGACGACGGCAACGGCGGCGCCATATCCGGTGCGCAGGTATTCGAAACTTTCTCGATAGAGCGTGTAGAGTAGAACTTCGGAAGCGTGGCCGGGCCCACCTTGGGTAAGCACCCTTACGGTGTCGAAGCACTCGAAGGCCCTCAGCGCCACGACGATGACAACGAACATCGATACCGGCCCAAGCATGGGTAAGGTGACGGTGCATAGCCGATCAAGCCAGCGGTCCGCACCGTCGACGTCGGCGGCATCGTAGAGATCCTGCGGGATGCTTTTGAGGCCAGCAAGAAACAAGACCATCGCGTAGCCGAGGTTCTGCCAAATGCCGATAACTGCCAGCACAGGGAGGGCGGTATTCTCCTCGCGCAGCCAGTTGGCCGTCGGCAGGTCGAAGGCGGCGAGCGTCTGGTTGACAAGGCCGATCGTGGGATGCAGCAGCGCCTCCCAGGCGACCGCCATGGCCGTGAGGGTCGCCATGAAAGGAACGAAGTGGATGGCGCGGTAGAAAGCGCGGCAGGAATTTCGGCTTTCGATCAGGAGTGCTATCAGAAGACCGAGTAAGACAGTGCTCGGCACCACGATGAGAACGTACACGAATGTGTTGACGAGCGAGGCCCTGAATCCCGCGTCGGAGAAGATTTCGCGGAAGTTGGCGAGGCCGACGAAAGACAGCGAGCGCGTGCCGAACTGCCAGTCGGTGAGCGCGATGACGAAGACGCCGATCACCGGCAAGAAGTACATAACGAACAGAAAGAACACTGCAGGCCCGACCAGCGTCCAGGCCACCAGCATTTCAGCAAAGATACGCCTGCGTGCCGGTGAGACGACGGCGGATGACAACGTTCGCACGTTATTGGTCATGGAAGGCTCGTCGGATGTGCCGGATAGAGCAAGAGGCTCGCTCACCGCGCGACCTCCCGGATCGGCGTGACCGACGTCCGGACGGATTCCACTTGCCGGCGCAAACGCCGCCCATCACGAGTGAAGAGAAACACGCGGTCTGGTCGGACGCCGACGTGCAAGGTCTGACCGGGCGCGATAAGAGGCGCCCGTTCCGCGAGGAGCCTTGCGATGAGCGGATGATTGATGCCCGCCAGATCGAGATGGACAAAGAGATCAGAGCCCATATGCTCGATCAGGCGCACCGAACCGGTCAGCTCGCCGTGCCCACCGGGGGCAGCGAGATGAAAAGCCTCAGGCCGAATGCCGAGGGTAAGATGCGTGCCGGCGAGAGTATCGGCCTCGATCCTGAGCGTCGATCCGGCCACGTCGATCTGGCCGGGTTCGCGCACCACGCCATCGAGCATGTTGATTTTTGGCGATCCAATGAATTCGGCAACGCGCCGATCGTCGGGATCCGCATAGATGTCCTGCGGCGGGGCGATCTGCAATAACTCACCATCGAGCATCACCGCCACCCGGTCTGAGAGCGTCATGGCCTCGGCCTGATCATGGGTGACATAAACGAAGGTGCCCCCCAGCCGCTGATGCAGTTCCTTGATCTCGGCGCGCATCTGCACACGTAGCGTGGCGTCAAGGTTAGACAGCGGCTCGTCCATCAGGAAGACAGCCGGATGGCGTACCATCGCCCGACCAACCGCCACGCGCTGACGCTGGCCTCCGGAGAGCTGTCCCGGCTTGCGCGACAACAGGTGGCCAATGCCGAGCAAGTTGGCTGTACGAGTCACTTCCGTGTCAATCTCGGCAACGATCCGCGCCGTTCCTGGAAGGAGGCCGCCGAGAAGCGGAAGTCTCTGCAAGGCGGAAAGCTGACGCATCCGCAGGGGCAGCGCCATGTTCGAGCCGACGGTCAAGTGAGGATAAAGCGCGTAGGACTGAAACACCATCGCGACGTCTCGACGCTTTGGCCGCAGCCCATCCACCACCTGTTCCCCGATCGAGACCGAGCCCGCGTCCTGCATCTCGAGCCCCGCGAGTATACGCAGCAGCGTCGACTTCCCGCACCCCGATGGTCCCAACAGCGTCAGGAACTCACCGTCCGCAATCGACAGCGAAACATCACGCAAGACTGACGTCTGACCGTAGTTCTTGTTGAGGCTGTCGAGTAAAACGGATGCCATTGCTGTTACTTTCACGTCGTCAGGAAAGTTTTGCGGAACACGCAATGAGATCGTGTATCTCGTTTTGACGCGTGCGCTGTGTGCAGAGACCTTAGAGGCTGGAATTGCTACAGTCGGATGACGTCCATCGAATAATTCGATGCTGACATCCGAACATGCGATGATGTGGGGGCAGAATCATCTTAGAAGAGCAACGGCCGAGCAGCGGCCACTCGATGAAGGCGGTGCGTTCACACATTGACACACCTCTCTCAGAGAGACGCAGAGAAAAGACTCGGCGCTTAATAGACGGCAGAATTGACGTCGCCCGCACTATCCGAGGTCTCGACGGTCCCGAGATCCGTCGTTTGTTTGGCGTGGGCGTTCATCGCGCCGAGCACCAACGGAACGCTCGCAGCCAGCGAAAGGGCAGTGTCGATGAAGCGACGTCCTGTGTTTTCGAATGAGGCGGTCGCTCTTTCGAATGGAACGGTCGCCTTATGAGACGAGCCCGTCCTTTGGTAAGATGCGTCTACTTTCTCTTGAATCTCTCTTTTAGTAATCTTATCCGGACTGACGCTCAGATCTGGCAGGTTGGCAGTTTGTGCAAGCGCTGCGCTATCAACGAGCGAAATTGCTTGGGCAACCGTGCCGTAGTTGGCCGATTGAAGGCGGATTCCGCAGCAGAGTGTGGCGGCATCAGCGGAACATACGCGCTGGCAACATCGACGCTGTTTATCCTCCCCCAAACACGGTTATGACTTTTGACGCCCGCTCCTTCGCATTTTGATCGCGACAGACGAATGACGATCATCGAATAGTTCGATGCGGTCGCCCAAGAAATGCGATGGCGCGGAACGCTCGAGAGAGAAAGCGAGGTCGTGGAGAAAACGTCTCTTGCTCTATATGCTGCCCTCCATTTGGTCTGCGGCACAAAGCTCTTCACAACCTTCGTCCGAAATGAGCGAGGCGCTGCGCGCCGCCAAAGCGGGCTTCGCCTGACCGACGCCGACGATGCGAGCTTCAACAATCGCCTCCTGCTCGGCCTCAAGGGAACAGTGAGCAAAGCTGAGTTGCGCGTGATCAAAGCACGGCTACCCGGCGGGATCCTAAGCAAGCCGAGACGCTGCAAGTATCGTTACACCTTCCAACTGGCCTTATCTATGACTACGTCGGCAACGTGGCGCTCGATCCCAACTCGCAGGTCAGGGAGACGACCGCTTATTTCTCCGACACGTTCTCTCGCCAAGCCGTCGGGGCCTTTCGCAAGGAAGGCCTTCAGTTTTCCCCGCGTCTAGGCAATGGGCAGACAACGGTTTGTCGACCGCTGATCGCATCGACGGCAGTACGTGTTTTGAATAACTCACGCTACGCTGGCGCCCATGTGTACGGACGGCAGCACCGGTTGCGCTTGTCGCGATCGAACGTGCATCGACAAAGCCCGCCAGCAGCAGAGCGCCGTCGAGCTCGATAGTTTCGTGAAGGCCGCCGACGCTTCCGACGTCTCGTATCGTTACGCGCTCAATGAGCAGCGAGACTGTTCAGCACCTCGTTAGGCAACGAGATGCGCGAATTTGATTTCGCTTACCTTCGACTGCTTGGTTGCCAGTCGCTAGTCTCTGCGGTCCTTTGAGGCTTGCGCTACCGTAACCGATCATTGCATCGAGCTCGCCGGAACGATCCTAAAGCTTGACAAATGAGAGATCGAAACGCGCCCATCAAGGCTGGCGCAAGTGGTTGATTGCAGCCGCAATACTCATTGCGCCCTTCCTTCCGGTGGACGGGGCAGGTTCTCAACGCACACACCGAAATATCGCAAACTTCGATCATTTCATTCAAAAACACGATAGATCGATTGGTTAGCAAGTTTGAGAGCGGGTAGAAGCCATTGAAACTTTTGTCGTGAACTTTGCAGGTTCGATCTTGTCTCTCGTCGCAGAACGGCTCCGTGCCATCCGCCTTCTGAAACCAAGGCCATGACGGCGCGTGCGACTGAGCTGCGCGATCAAGGCGGCAATGTGATCACGCTCGGTCAAGGCGAACCAGATTTTGACACGCCGCGCGCTGTCCGCGAAGCTGGTATCCCAATCCGTGACGGGCAGGCGAAATATGCTGCGGTTGCGGGGATCAGGCCGCTGCGCGAGGCTATCCGCGAGAGACTCTGTCGCGATCACGGCCTCGATTGCGGCATCGATCAGATCACGGTTGATTCCGTCGTCTTCAACGCCCTCTTCACCAGCCTCAATCCGGGCGATGAGGTTGTGATCCCGACGCCGTGCTGGGTATCCTATCCGGATATCGTGGCGCTCGCCGGCGGCAAGCCGGTTCTCGTCGCCTGCGATGAATTCCACGGCTTCAAGCTGCGCCCAAAAGCGCTAGACGCGGCGATCACGCCGCGTACCAAGTGGCTGATACTGAACTCGCCCTGCAATCCAACCGGGGCGGTTTACGGCCGAAGCGAGTTGCTGGCGCTCGCCGGGGTGCTACGCCGCCATGCCCATGTCCACGTGCATCCGACGAGATCTATGACGAGCTGATCTATAACGCCGAGTTCGCCACCATGGCCGTGGTCGCACCGGACCTGTTCAACCGCACGCTGACGGTTAACGGGGTATCGAAGGACGACGCAATGACGGGCTGGCGCGTCGGTTATCGCGCGGCGCCGGCGCCACTGATCAAGGCCATGAAACTGATCCGAGGCCAGACCTCTTCGCACACCAGCTCGATTTCGCAATACGCCGCCATCGAAGCGCTGGTTGGGGGAAGGCAACATGTCGAGGAATTCGCGAGCGCCTTTCTACAGCGCCGCGACCTTGTCGTTACGAAGCCGAACCAGGCCGAAGGGCTTTCGTGCCGCGTGCCGGACGGTGCCTTCTACGTCTTTCCTTCCTGCGTGGGCGTCCTAGGCAAGCGCACGCCCGACGGCAAGCTCATCGAAACTGACACCGATTTTGCGATGTATCTGCTCGACGCTTTCGGGGTGGCTGTCGTTCCCGGCAGCGATTTCGTGGCCTCGCCCTATGTCCGTATTTGCTATGCGTTGTCGCTCGAGGATCTCAGTCGAGCCTGCGACCGCATCATTGCTGCCTGCGGCGCCCTTTCCTGAAAGATCTCCAGATGTCCCCAGCCAAACGCCTCCGCGGTCGTATTGCCGAGACCGGCCTTGTCCATATCATGGCCGCCCATAGCCCGCTGTCTGCGATCCTTGCAGAAGAAGCTGGATTTGACGGCCTTTGGGCCTCCGGCTTCGAGCTATCGGCACTGTACGGCCTTGCGGACATGAGCCTGATTTCGATGACACAGCATCTCGACATGCTGCGGGCCATCGCCGGATGCACGACGCTGCCCATCGTCGCCGATATCGATACGGGCTATGGCAATGCGATCAATGTCATCCATGCCATCAGGGAATACGAGCGCGCCGGCGCCAGCGCCGTCGTCATCGAAGACAAAACGTTTCCCAAGGTAACGAGCCTCGTTGCCGGCGGGCGCCAGGAACTACTGCGCATTGAGGAGTTCCAGGGAAAGATCAAGGCCGCGGTTGCGACAAGACGGGACCCGGATTTTCTCGTGATCGCCCGCACCGAAGCGCTGATCGCGGGGCTTGGCGAAGCGGAAGCCTTGCGTCGGGCCAATGCGTATGTGGTGGCTGGCGCCGACATGATCCTGATCCATTCGAAAGAGAAGGATCCTTCAGAGATCGAAAGCTTTTCGCGCGCTTGGGCCGGATTGGTGCCGCTGGTGATCGTGCCGAATGCGTACCCGGATCTCGACGCCCAGCGAGTCAAAGCGCTCCGCAACATCCACATGATAATCTATGGCAACTACGGGATCCGCGCTGCTGCAACTGCCATACAGGAGACCTTCCGCCGGATCATCGCCGACGGGGGTGTGCAGAAGGTGCACAAGGACATTCTACCGGTGGAGGAGATCTTCAGGCTCCAGAAGATGGAGGCGGTTAAGGCAGCCGAAGCCCGCTTCCTTCGGTGACGGAAGCCTTTAGTCCCCTCCGCAATCATCGTGATCTTAAAGGGGACGGATAGCGCCTACGCGGAGTTCAGATCGGCGTCGTGAAGGGTCCGTGGATCGAAGAACTTGATTCGACAGCTCTTTCGTTCATGAAATCGCGTTGTGTTGACTGCGAGAACAGCCATCGCGCCCACCGAGGGCAAAATCAAGATCGCCTAACGGAAATGGCCAGTATCAATCAAAGTGTTGAGCTAGACCGTACGTATCGTACCAACTATTAAGCGGGTTTTGTGCGCGAGAGACCGCCGGTAAGCAGAAATTCGGCTATAGACATCGAATAATGTGATGAACATTTTTTGCTGGTCACGGTCTGAAACGTGACGATCGTTACAGAGGTTACCGGAGCACCAGATGCCTATCGAGGACGATGAAGTGCCGCTCAATGCGATCCGGGTGTTTGTGACGATCGCGCGAGAAGGAAGCGTAACGCGCGCGGCTAGCGCATTGGGAACGACCCAGAGTTCGGTCAGCCGCTACCTGGCCGTGCTGCAAAACTATTTGGGCGCAGAGCTCATGGAACGGCGCGGTCGGCGCAGTGAATTGACGGAGTTTGGAAGGCTCTTTGCAAACACAGTCGCCGAACCGCTTGATACAGTATGCTTCACCGCTAAGAGAATGTGTCGGCGGAATCGTTCCAACGTTAATCGGATTTTGGTCCGTACGTCGCTTTCGACCTTTGCTTACTCTTTTCTGATTCCGAACCTCCAAGCATTCTCTGCTGAAACCGGCGGTGTAATCGTGGATGTGATTAGTTCACTGTCTCAGCCAACGTCGTCCGACAATTTCGACATTCTGATCACCCGCGACCTTTCCATGATTGAACCGGCGCACGATTGGGAGATCTACAACGAGGAACTCGTCTGCGTTGGATCTCCAAATCACGTAGATGGGAAGACCATCTCAATTGTTCGGTCGATGCCGATTCTGAACATCACATCCCGGCCCGACATACTGCCGACCTGGATGCGGGCAATGAACCTGACCTCCGAAGACATAAAATCGGAGGGGGCGCGGTATGATCACAATTATCTTGCACTGCCGGCGGTCATGACGGGGAAATGCCTTCTGGTCGCTCCCGAAATAATCGTCAGTGACCTGGTTCGCGGGGGCGTTCTCACTGTCATACCAGGGTCGCGTACACGCAGCGGCATGCAATATCGGGCCTATGCAGTCGACCGCAGTGACAATCCCGAAATCGCTCGCGCCTTTTGCCGGTGGCTAGCTCGCCTCTGTAAGAAGGCAGCAATACCGGAGGCCACGTAGGCGTCGTGCTAAGCTAACGAGAGATGGCAGGCAATCAGTTAAGGAGCTTGGAGCTGCTTCCGCCTCGATTCCAGCGAGCTCGCCATGACGATGAGCAACGGCGCTCAGAACGAGGCTCTAGCAGTGCAAGTGTGAAAGAACGACTCGTCCGACGAGCCCCAACTAAAAACTTTGCCGCTGCCGAAATCCAGCAGCGCCTCAGTCGACTCTGGGAGGAACAGCAGACGCTCCGGTCTACCAGCGGATTCGAAAAATCGTCAACCTCGCAATGCGGGCTCAGCACGATGAGGGCTGGAGTTGCTCAGCCTTTTCCCTTTTGACCATACAGTTGCGGTCAGTTCCTGCTTTCTTAGAGCCACTTCACCTCTTTGAAGCTTGAGGTCATCGGCTGGGCGACCATATCCGGCATTCTTCTTTGATCGTTCCATCGATTCTCCCCAACGACGAGGCCTTCCGATTGCCGCCCCCACACCAAACCCGGATATCGGAGCAGACTATGGGAAGAGCCCACGTGTCTCTTTTGCACTGCGCACCCGCTCCACGCCGATAGCCATAGCGGCAGTGCGGGGCGATGAGCTTTCTTGAGGCTCAATCAGCCATTCCGCTTGCGCTCCGTGCTGCGCTGACAACGAGTGCGGATTTGTCTGGAACATGCAGCTCAATTTCCAAAAGGCCTCCGATGGGCATATCGGAGGCCTTCCTTGGAGATAAAGTGCAGAGCTGCCGGCTGGCCTGGAGCGCTCCAGCCTTTGCGAACCATTCTCGAGAGGTGCCCTCCTTTCCTAGCATTACAGTTGCATCTTCCTGAAGGTTCTGAATCCATGGGCAACCATGATTCGGGATCTGATGATTGGTGGC